>JABGWN010000019.1 GCA_018645535.1 Methanobacteriota archaeon | reverse complement strand
TAAACCAGTTCCTACAAGAATTGATGTTACTGGAAGGCCTTCAGAGGTACTTACTTTTACTTCTGGTTCCTCTTCTACAACCTGCTCCACATCTTGGACAGTGATTTCACCTTGCATACCAACTGCAGCATGAGGTTCACAAACGTAATCATAAACACCAGCTGATTCGTAATCAAAGAAAAACTCGTAATTTACATCACGGGCAGGTTCACCGGAATCAAACACCTCGTTTGCTTCTACAGTGTTGTGTGGAAGTGCTTGACCACCCCATACAAATCGAACGCTATCTCCTTCATTGAGTGTAATGGTTGATGGGTTAAATCGTAGATTCGTACTGTCGACAGTAATGACCTTGATCTCTCCTTGTTCTTCTTGGATTAGATCAATACTTCCTTGAAGAAAGAAGAAAACAAGTGCTAAGCAAATGACTCTACGCATGATGTTACTTTCAGCACCCATTATATGAACACGTGTTCTAAAATACTGAGTTACCTTTTCAACATTAACTGGTAAAGGTGGAGGGAGTGAGGAGTAAGCCCCTTTTTGTTACCTTACGGCGATTGCATTCAACTTAGCATCCTACCTGTCCCTGTGCGTGCAGCATGAGCGGGACGATTTGGACTTGCTCCAGTGGGGTTGCTCGTTCCATCAACACTCAGGCAACCTCCGTCTTTCAACATCATTGTACACACCTGGTATCGTATCGTTTCTGTGGCATTGACCTGACCATTTCTGATCTTTCACTTCTGTGAACCACTTGCACTACGGAGAGGGGACTTTCCTCAGAGTCGAACTCTGTCAGCAATCCTCTCACTCCCTCCATGTGGCTCTAGAACCACTTCCATATGAATCCATCAGATTCACTGGTAAGGGTTTTGACCAACATCACCCGATTGGGTTTGAGCCCCGTATGGACCCTGTTGTGGCGTTTGTTGTTGTGCTTGGGGCAAGGTAGGAAGTGATTTCTCAGCGTTCTGCATTCGTTGATTGAATTTCTTTTGAGGTTGAGTACGACGTTGAGGTTCTGATCGCAATCCGAAGACAAGGAGCCCTACAAGAACGACACTCAGAACAGCAAGAATACCAAGCATCAATGGATTCACTTCGGATACTGTTCCAAGGAACCCTTCGCTCTCTGCTTCTTTAACTCTCAAAGTTGGTGTTTGAGCAGTCTCTCCGCCCATGATTTGAACTTCGAGCCACATTGTTCCGGTTCGAGTTGGAATCCATGTACTTTCGTAAACAACAGTCGACCCAGGTTCAACTTGCAGTAATCGAGCATCAACACGTGTACGTGCACCATTGGATTCAACCAGTTCTAGAACAATTTGTACGCTTCCATCAGCGTTTCCATTATTGATGATGGTTGCAGTAATTGGAACTGAATCATCAACACGTACTGATCCACTTTCCTTCAATCCGGGTTCACCAACGAATTCGAATTCTGGCACGCGTTGTTCCAAATCCCATACATTGTATGGTGCATCGATATCGTTGAAATCTTCCGAAAAGGCATTTCCTGCCATATCAGAACCTGTGACCCAAATTCTCAATTCAAGAGGTTCAGAACGTTCCTGTTCGGAAATGAGTTCATCGATGTCTAGACTGGCAGAGATAGGTATTGCTTCACCAAAGGCACGTCCGCCGAGTAAAATCATCGGCTCGGAGCCTTCGTACATCGAGGCAACATTCAGTCCAAGACCAGCTGGATGAATGGAATAGTGAAGATTGAGTGTATCGGGGTTGAGTTGAGACAGTTCACGTACAGTAAGTGTCACATCAATTGATGACCAATCGGATTCAGCAATTGTGACGCTTTCGTCAGGTCGATTCAGTTCCATAAGAATTGGAGCAGTATTATCGACAAAAATTGTGGTTAGCGGCCCGTCTGCTAAGCCGCGTAGAACTGCACCGCTTGGAGGATTATACATTGAAACAAACAGACCATGTTCACCGGGTTGAGTTGGAACAGACCGTCGATACGAGAAATTTCCGTGTGAATCCACAACAGATTCCTCTCCATTTATTCGCATTAAGAGATCGAGTGATTGATCAATTGTACGCTGACT
>JABGWN010000164.1 GCA_018645535.1 Methanobacteriota archaeon | reverse complement strand
TCTTGCCATAGATCTTCCATGTCCTCGATTCCAACTGATAAGCGAATCAAACCTGGAGTCATTCCTGCATCATAGCGTTGCTTTTCTGGAATTGCTGCATGCGTCATTGTCCATGGATGGTTGATGAGTGATTCTATTCCACCCAGACTTTCTGCAGTTGCAAACAATTTCAATTGGGCTGCGAAATTTCGAGCCCCCGCTTCTCCTCCTTTGACCTCCAACGAAATAATACCGCCAAAGGCATTCATTTGTCGTTGGGCGATTTCATGAGTTGGATGGCTTTCCAGCCCAGGATAAAAGAGGCGAGTGACCTTTTCATGTTCTTGTAACCGTTCTGCTAACACCTGTGCACTTTCACAATGACGGTTCATTCGTAAAGCAAGGGTACGTAGTCCACGGAGGATAAGGAAACAATCCATCGGTGCAGGAACAGCACCAACTGCATTTTGCAAGAATGAAATTTTTTCTGCGAGTTCCTTACTTTGGGTGATTAAACAACCACCGATGACATCACTGTGGCCACCTATGTACTTCGTTGTTGAATGAACAATGATATCTGCCCCTAGTTCGAACGGGCGCTGTAAGATTGGTGTTGCGAAGGTTGAATCAACAACGACAATAAGACCGTGTTCTTTTGCTTCAGCAGCTAATGATTTGATATCATGAACTGTGAGAAGAGGATTGGTTGGACTTTCAAGCCAGAGGATTTTTGAGTTCTCACGCACCACTTTCCCAAGGTCTCCGCTTTTCAATGGAGAATAACTTGTTTCAATGCCAAAACGTGAAGCAATTTGATCAAATAAGCGAACTGTGCCACCATAAAGGTCGTCACATGCGATGACATGATCGCCTTGTTTGAGCATTTGACTAATGGTTGTAATCGCTGCCATTCCGCTTCCAAAGCAAAATCCATACGCTTCTTGATGAGGTGACTCCATTTCTGCTAGAGCTCGTTGGAGAGCATTTCGAGTGGGGTTATCTCCACGTGCGTATTCATATCCAAGATGGTCAGCAAAATCGTTCTGAACATAGGTGGATGTTTGAAAAATAGGTGTGTGTACTGATCCTGTCGTGACTTCAGGATCCAAGGATGAATGAACGCAGCGGGTTGAATCTCCAGTCATTTCACCACTCCCATCCATCGATATCGAATCCGTTATCCCTTAACCAGTCATCGTTGTAGACTTTTCCAAGGTATGGATTTCCGGCATCAGGTAGAATGACAACAATCTTTGCCTTTTCTCCTGCTTTATCATGTTCAGCAGCTATATCCAGTGCAATCTGTAACGCTCCACCACACGAACCACCGCAGAATAATCCCTCTTGCTTGGCCAGACGTCGAGCCATACGGAAACAAATCTCATCATCAACCATTCGAATTTCATCAATAACTGAAAAGTCGGTAGCTGGTGGAATAAAGTCTTCACCAAAACCCTCAACTTTGTATCCATGAGGAACACCCATGGTTCCATCTTCAAACCACTGTTTGAGAATTGACCCCTCCGCATCGACACCAACGATTTTTGGAGCGTCTATACCGTTTTCTTGTGCTTGCGCTTTTAGATATTTTCCGCATCCCGTAATGGTGCCACCAGTCCCCATAGTTGCGACAAAGTGGGTAATGTCACCTTGAGTTTGTTGCCAAAGTTCTGGTCCAGTTGAATGAATATGGGCTTTTGGATTTGATTGATTGGAATATTGATCTGGATACCATGCTCCTTCAATCTCTTTGCTCAGTCGCTCAGCGACCATGTAATAGGAACGAGGGTCTTCTTTTTCAACTGCAGTCGGACAAATCTCTACTCTTGCACCCATAGCACGTAAGAGATCAATTTTCTCCTTCGCCATCTTATCAGGCATTGTGAACACACATTTGTATCCCCTTTGTGCTGCAACCATCGCCAGTCCAATACCTGTATTGCCACTGGTGCCTTCAACAATGGTTCCACCGGGTTTAAGCCAACCATTCTCTTCTGCTTCCAAGATCATCGCAAGACCAATTCTGTCTTTGATTGAGCCTCCTGGACTACAGCGTTCGAGTTTAGCCCAAACTTCAGAGCCTGATAAGTTAGCAGTCACTTTGTTCAAACGAATCAGTGGAGTGTGACCAATCGCTGAAACTACATCTTCGTAAACGCCATGAGGAAGGGACATATTGATTGCCAACGAACTCAGGTTCATCAGGCTTTTCAAATTCAATGGTAAGGCATTATCAGTCAATTGGGAATGAATCGTTTACAAAATTCAAGC
>JABGWN010000018.1 GCA_018645535.1 Methanobacteriota archaeon | reverse complement strand
GCTGGACTCGGATTCACTGGAATCTGTTTCACTGGTGCTCTTATCATGATTGGATTCGGATACGCTGGTGAAGCTAATTTGATGAACCCAATCGTCGCACTCCTCCTTGGAGGAATGGGATGGGCAATGATTATTGTCGCTACAGGAACTCCATGGTCCTCTGGACTAGGCGTTGACAACAGCAAAATCGCACCTGAACTTCTGTGGAGCGCAAACGCTCTTCGCTGGTTCATCGTCGTCGGCTGGATCATTTACCCGGTCGGTTATCTATTCAGCCCAGAGGTCGCATTGATTGAAATGGACAATGGTGCTGAAATCATGGCTGTTGCTTACAATATTGCAGACATCATCAACAAGATCGGATTCGGTATTGTTGCATGGATGGGTGCTAAGAAAGCAACCGAAGCAATGAACTCTTGATTGAGTTATTCGTAATAGATCAAGATTGGAGAGGGTGCTATTAGCACCCTCTCCCTTATCTTTGCTGAGTTATACTTCGCAACATGTTCTCAAGTGAACGTGTTGGGAATAATCTCTGGTGAACCAAACTAAGTGGCCACCAAAGTAACGTATACCCAAGCACCAATACGCTCGCAGAAGAAAGCCCTAAGTTTAGATTAGCAAAAATGCTTAGAGGAATGAAGTGAACAACGTAAAGCGTCAAAGAAAGCCTTCCTAAATGATGGATTCCTATCTTTGAGTTCTTATTCTCAAGTATTGCCCAGATGAGAAGTACGCCTGTTAAGGCTGCTATCAAGAAAGCGGTATTTGCTGGAAAGAATGTCAACATAGCTTCACCCGATGGTTGGGCAAACGGTATTTTTTCCTGTGTTGACCTGTACAAGAAATAAGCACTAAAAGAAAATCCACCAGAACCAAGGATCAGTAATGTTCTTCGAGATGGATTGAAGTTGTTGAGTGACGCTCCAAATAACGAAAACAAAATCCAAGGGAGAAGAGGATACGTTCCTGTTAGCAAAAGATGTTTGACATGTTCAAGCAGACCTCCAACGAAGGTTCGATCGTCCCAATCCAATGCTTCATGTCCTGAAAGAAGAATTTGATTCAGTGTGATAATGCCTACACCAACAAGAATTGTTGCTCGTATATTCTTGCTTATTCGAACCCATAATGGGGCCGTTAGGTAAAGTAGGGCAAATAATGTGAGGACACCTGGTGAGAAAGGATCAAATCGTTGTGGCGCAGAAATATTAACCAGTATTTGTGCTGCATAAAGAAACACAAATCGGATTAACGCCTTTCGTAACGTCCATTCCGACTGAACCGTAACCCATCCTCCAACTGTAACGAATAGTGGGGCTGCTAAACCTCCTAAACCTCCTATAATAAGCGCGAGAAGACTTGTTGTTGAGGCATCAGACGGAGCCCAGGTAGCCGCAGAATGAACCATGACCATGAGGAGAATTGCGACGCCTCGTAATTGGTCGATGTCTTTGCGACGACTCATTTACTCTCACCGTTGACTTCGAACGTATTCAACGGCATTCCTGAATATCTGCAGCCCAGCGCCTTCCCACTCATCTTCATTGAGCTTCATTGATGTGTGCTCTGGGTGAAGCCACATTGTGTAGAATGCTTCTGGATGGGGCATTAATCCAAAGACGAGTCCTGTTGGGTCGCATATTCCTGCAATGTTACGCATGCTTCCATTCGGACTTAGAGGGAATGGTAGTAAATCATCTGAAAGACCCGCCCCTGGTTCAGTAGATGGATCAACATAGCGTACTGTCAATTGGTGATTAGATGAGAGGCGGTCGAGTTCGCTATTTGTTGGCATGACGAAACGCCCTTCTCCGTGACGCACTGGGCATTCAATTCGTTGAATTCCTTTTGTCCATATGCATGGGCTTTGGGAGTCGAATTCTAATGTAACCCAGCGGTCCTCATATCGTCCAGTATTATTGAGTGTCAGACTAGCACGTTGAATTAAATCAGGCTCAAGAGAGGCATTCTCCGGACCAGGAAGTAGACCAGTCTTGACCAGTGCTTGGAATCCATTACAAATTCCAATAATGGGTTTTCCTGAACTAACAAATTTCTGAAGTTGTTCTCGTAGTGCAAAGCGAAGACGATTGCCGAGTAAGCGGCCGCTTCCAAGATGGTCTCCAAAAGAAAAACCACCAGGAACGGCGAGAATATCGAACTCTTCTAGACTTCGATTTCCTTGTACGAGATTATTGACGTGAAGGCGTTCGGAAGTGCCTCCAACCATATCGAAGACTGCTGCTGTTTCACGATCGCAGTTAATTCCGAAACCAAAGAGAACTGCTACACGTACATTACCACTCATTCAGACCCCTCCGGTCATATCAAGTGCTTCTTTCCATGACTTGGTTAAGTCAGCAACATTCGCTTGAATCAATTCATCATAACCATCTTCGATGATCAGGTTCTGTGTGTCGGTGACCATTCCTATCAAATGGATATCTGCATCACTCATGGCTTCAATAAATTGCATTTCGTGTTCAGAATCTACTGCTACAACGATTCTACCAAGGGATTCACTCCAGAGTCGCGAAAATGAATCTCCTTCTCCAATTCCATCAATATCGATAATGGCTCCTAATCGTCCACCAATACACATTTCTGCTACGGCTACGGCAAGACCCCCTTCACTACAATCATGCGCAGTTCTAATCAATCCATCCTGAATGGTTTTCGAGAGTCTTCGATAGATGTCGAGTTGGCGTTCTGGTTCAGGTAAGCGAGGAACACTGCCCCCTATGCCTGCTGTGAGGTTCTTCTCAGTCAGATGATATGCCACTTCTGAAGCACCTAATTCATTCTTACTATTTCCAACTAAGTAGATACGCTGTCCGTGTTGTTTGAAATTCGATGTTGCTGTATTTCGTACGTCGACGTGATTGCCAAAGAGAGAGAAAAGCATCGTTGGTGGAATAGAAATTTTATTTGGCCAAACACCGTAATCGTTCTTCATCGAATCTTTACCGGAGACGCATGGAAGCCGATATGCTCGGCAAACACGCTCTAATTCTCGATTTGCTCGAACGAGTTGAGCGAGTTTGAATTTGCCATCTGGTGTCTTTTCTGATTCAATCGGATCTGGCCAGCAGAAGTTGTCAAGTCCAGCCATTTTATCGATATCAACACCAACGCAGACTGCGTTTCGTACTGCTTCGTCGATTGCTGCAGCGACCATTGCTCCTGCATCGATATCGGAGTACCTTGGAGCGATTCCACATGAGACAACGATTCCTTGCGGATTGCCATGAATTGGAGCAATGAGGCCAGCGTCACCTGGGCCATCTCTTTCTTTTCCAACGAATGGCTTAATTGCTGTTTGGGCCATGACTTCATGG
>JABGWN010000163.1 GCA_018645535.1 Methanobacteriota archaeon | reverse complement strand
TCGATGATTTGATTCCAGTGCATTGGACGAATATCTTCACTGAACATATTTCCTATCTTGTGAGCATCAATGTTTGCAATTTGTTGCAATTCAGGAACATGATGTACTAGATCAGAGGGCTCGAATTGTGCAGTAACAGCTCCTGTGACATAATCTACCTTGGAAGCAATAGTCCCTCCTGTATGGATGATTCGAATGGATGGGAGGTCCGGATTGTGAGTTGGCTGGGGTGTCTGAGGAGAAGGTTGAGTTTCTTTTGCCTCAGATTCGATTACATGTGTTTGCGATAGTGGATGGCTTAAATTGTAGCCATTTGGTAGTTTTACGGTGACGTGTTGCTCAACTGCAGGTGGTAAAATTACGCCTTCGACGATGGTATCTCCAGAGAGAGTTACGAGTCGCAGTTTTACTTTCGACCCTACAATAGGTGCTTCAGCCATGATGGTTGCTGTAGAGCCAAGCCCTTCAACGCTACGATGGTGGTGCCGGGAGCGGGGCTCGAACCCGCGACCTTCGGATGTCTCAGACACCACAAGGGGGTTTGCACGTCATACGATCGCCTTCAGGCTGCCCTATGAGTCCGACGCGCTACCAACTACGCCACCCCGGCCTAACCTCGCCTGCGAAAACCCCCATTTGAATAATGCGGGTTGTCATCGAAGGAATCGGACCGCATCCTTCATTCGCTTTCACTCATCCGCAGGGGTATGGTCGACCTCTCCACAGCGATGACGGCGGCGCAGGGTGAGCGCCGACAACGGACGGCAGGAGATGGTAAGGAAAAGAAGGTGCGTCGGACTGGCCGCAACCTTGGAATCGAACCGTTCGACCCAGTAAAACACGTCGCAAAAGAGAAGGCCGATATGGCCTCGATGTGGCTCGTTTTGGGATTCGCTCTTTTGGTTACTCTTCTCATGCGATATGTCCTGATGGACGTAACCGATCCGGAGAACTCCAAAATTCTGTATATTCTCCCATTGACATGTATATTCCTCATACCTACACTGCATCGAACAATTATGCCAGAACGCTTCGTTGAACACTACGGCGGTGGTACGTGGTTCAAGGCCGCCTTCCTCCATACCTTCACATTCTTAGCACTGTCTTTCTTGCTCGTTAATCCACCATTTGGCGATATTGCTGCTCCTGAGTTAGCGAAATCATGGACTGTAATTGCGGATGATGGCGAAGAAATTGAATATCCGTTTGATGTTTCGACCAAGGGAACTACGCTCACATGGCATACCAACGGGTCAACAAATTTGCAGGGTGATGCTTGGCTTTTGTTCGGCTTAATGGATAACAAAAATTCTGATGGAGCCACGGTCAATGTGACTCGGACATATCAAAACTCACCGACGACGGGAGAGCTGAATACATCGTATTACATCGACAACCTTGAGGCGATTAAAAACGGAACTTCGAGTTCAAACGATACTTCTCCGAACCTAACGCCTCACGGCGATCAAGACCAACCCTTTGCAATCTTTTTGGGAACTGATTTAGGAGAAGGGACTCATGAGATCACAGTCGTCATAACCGAAGATGGAGACCCGTGGGAAAATGTTCAGACCTACTATTGGACTCTCGAGATCATCAACATATCCCCCTTCGATCAAGACAGCATATCAGAATGATTCATCAGAATCTGATCAAACAACGAATCGATTTCGATCGTTACTCGTAATTCAGCGGTCTTGGTTTCGACCTGTTTACGTCGATATGTCCTGACCAAAGGGGCAAGAGGTGTCCATGAGAGAGCGTCAAACATGAGTCGAGTTGATTGGTTCATGTTCCTGCGTCAGTTCAAAGATACAGTTACTTTCTTTCGACAGTAAATGTGAAAGTGAAAGTGAAGCGATTAAGGTTTGAGCATTGATACTAAACGGGCGGTCATGGCATCGAGTTGTATGCGCTCGCCGCCACCTTCAACAAGACGATAATCCACTTCAGCCATCACTTGTGTGAGGTCCAACTTGTCGGTTTCTGAAATAAAATCAACACCATATAATTCACGATGGAGTTGGCCTACAAAATCAGTCCCAGCTAAACCATATCTGTCGAGAAGTTCCTGAAGTCTTCTTCGTGCAACATGGAACCCATCTTCTCGGCATGCCATGATGTATTGATGCAATGCTTCAGGCGGAGCAGTTGCTGATGTTTCATAGACGATTGATCTCGATATGGTGTTGCTAATTGCTGCCGAGACTTGCAGGGCCGTAATCGCTCTTCGCAAGTCACCTTGAGCAATTCGAGCTAATGCCTCTGCCGCATCATCTTCGAGAGTCACTTTTTCTTCTTTTGCGACATATTTTACTTGGTCGAGAACATCAGAATCTGCGAGAGGTCGGAATCGAAATACTGCGCAACGTGATTGAATTGGTTCGATAACTTTGGAAGAATAGTTGCAAGACAGAATGAATCGACATGTCTCAGCATATTGCTCCATAATGCGGCGAAGTGCACCCTGAGCATCGTTTGTTAGTGCATCGGATTCATCGAGGAAAATAATTTTGAATTTCGCATCGCCATAAGGCTGTGTCCGTGCAAATTGTTTGACCTTTGATCGGATTTTATCCAATCCTCTCTCATCAGATGCGTTCATTTCTAGGAGATTGTCTCGGAAATTCTTTCCATAGACATCTTTGGTGAGTGCCATTGCTGCAGTTGTCTTTCCTGTCCCAGGAGGCCCTGCGAAAAGTAAGTGCGGGAATTCTTTGTGCTCTGCATAGACCTTTAATCGGCTTACTACGGAGGCTTGGCCGCGTATTTCTGAGACACTTTGTGGCCGATGGCGCTCAACCCATAACTCGCTCATAACACCAAGAGATTGCCGAGCCTCCTTCAACATTCGGTTGCATTTGAATTGACAATATTTGGCGCCCCCCTATGGGGGGCGTAGAGCGAATCAGTCATAACCTTCCACATCTTAGCCGAAGCGAGCGCCATGAGAACCAAGTCCAATCCCCAAAATCTTTCAGCAGCCATAATCATGGTTTTGATGTTCTTACTCGCTGATGTATTCGTGCCATCAGCCTTCCCTGCTCCTGAGCAATTGGAAGAAATACAAACTGTGCAACACGTTACTTCAACTCTTAATCCAACAGTTGACACATACATCGATTCTGATTTTCCAAACGACGATTTCTCCAGTGATGACACTGGATTGCTCGGCGTTTCAGGATCAAGCGAAAGCCGAATCCTGATTTCATTCCCTTTGAATTATGCATCGACAGATACAATTTATTCCTCACGAGTCGATCTCGTATGCAGCAGTAGTGATGCTTCGAATGGTTTGGCGGTTTATCCTGCAACAACAAGCGCCTCATGGAACGACAGTGCGACTTGGAATTCGAGAGATGGAGTGCTTGCATGGATTCAACCTGGTGTCGATGGTCTATCCGATCGTGAAGGATGGGAACCATTCCATCTTACAGCCCCGCTAAATCTTGGTGGTGGTTCCTCAACAGTTGAACTCAACGTCACTGCGTTGACACAGGCTGCTGTTGCCTCTAGCCAGACTTCTCTTGACCTCGTAATTTCAGCTCATGATGCACAATATGATTGTGATCTAAATGAAACACTGAATACCGCAAACAAACCAGTAATGATTGTTGATTCTTCAACTACAACCGCAGGTTCAGGAGGCTTGCTGACTCCTGATTTCGTTGCTGACAATGCGCCACTTATGAGCGGAGATTTCATTCTTTCAGCAGATCTTACCCCTTCGATGACCTGGAATGCGTATTCAGGTATTCTTGCTGAGGTTCAGGTCTCTCTGGACTCAAGTTTCAAGAGTACCGAAGACAATTATAACTGGGTTTACAATTCGGATGTTCACGCAAGTTCATTCACTTTGACAGGGACTACTGGTTCTCTTGCCATCCCATCTTCTGATGCTTTCGAAAACGGAACCTACATGCATTATCGTATGCGTTCGATGGATTCTACAGGAATTCTAGGCTCATGGGATACGGGCTCGTTCTTCCTCCCTGAGCACGACGTCATCGATAACGGAGATGGAACTGCCACACTCGCAATCGATGTGAACGATCTTTCAACTGAACTATCATTTATTCAAGATGCGGTTGCAGATGA
>JABGWN010000162.1 GCA_018645535.1 Methanobacteriota archaeon | reverse complement strand
TAACGCTACTGGAAGACTGACCAATACGCTTGCTGCAGCAAAGTCACCCCAAGCCTGACCAGTCGAAGAGATCAGAGAAGCCAAACCAACAGGAAGAGTGTACATGTCATTCGAAGTGTTGAATGTCAATGCAAGAAGGAATTCATTCCATGCAGCGAGGAAACTAAACAGGGCTGTGACTGCGATAGCAGGTGTTGACAAAGGCAGGACTACCTTGGTAAACACCTGAAATTGATTGCATCCATCGAGGGTTGCAGCCTCTTCAAGTTCTCGTGGTATTGTATCAAAGAATCCTTTCAACATCCAAACACACAATGGCAAGGCAGTCACGCAATAAGCGAGTATCAGACCAAGATGTGTGTTCAAAAGACCAAGTGTTTTCATGACAAGGAAATAAGGTACAAGTATGATGATACCAGGGAACATTTGAACCAACAAAAATGCGAACATAGAAACATCGCGTCCTGTGAATTTGTATCGGCTAAAGGCATAACCTGCTGGTATTGCGATTGTTAAGCCGAGCAAAGAAGTGCCAATGCTTACAATAAGCGAATTAACAAACCATATCCAAAATGAATCGCCTTTCAATATCTTAGAAAAGTGTTCGGTTGAGAAAGAATCTCCTATCTCACCACCCAATGCGTTTCCTGGAGAGAAGGCAATATCGATGATCCATAACAGTGGGATAACAGTAATGAGAACAAAATGAATCAAGATTAGATGTGTAGAGATTTTTTCATGTTTGTTTATGGTTTCAAAATTACGAAGTAATCCGAATTCGATAGCAGAAGTTGACAATTTGTTTGAAGTCCAGGCAGTAACAGCTCGGTTCGAAAGCCACCAAAGTGAAAGACAGGAGGGTATTATGGACCATGCATGCATCCAGATATCAAAAATCGAGAGCGAGGAAGAGCCTAATCTAAACAATCCGATGCCTATGATAAGTGCGCTCAAAGCCAGAGAACTATTTCGTTTACCGAGTTCGTGAACATGTGGAAGACTTGCTCGTAATGCTGCGAAAAGAACGCATATGAGGAGTCCGAGAATGAGAGAAAGTGAATCGTCTCGAATCACTTCGACTGTGAGCAGAAGGAGATTGACAATGAATGCTACAACAAGCCATGTTCGCAGCGTTAGTACTTCCACAGGGACATACCAGTCACGCATAAATTGAGATTCAGTCATGATGAACCCTCCGTTGCATTTGTTTGTTTCATGTACGTCCAAGAGAATGCAAGAAGCATTAGGAATATGATCACAGACCACGCAGCAGCGACTCCGTAAGCCCCTTCTCTAAAGGCTACATCATAGACATATGTGATGAGAATATCGGTTTGCCCAGGCTCTCCAAAGTACAAGTTCGGGCCACCATCTGTCATCAGATAAATGACGTTGAACATATTGAATGTCCAAATGAATCCAAGTAATGTCAGTGGAACTAACGCACTTCTCAGATTTGGTAGCGTTAGGTGCCTAAAAGCAGCCCAGCCTGTCACACCATCAAGTTTAGCAGCTTCGTACATATCCTTGGGAAGGGCTTGAAGAGCACCGCTGATAGACATCATCATGAACGGAACGCCTAGCCATATATTAACCAGAATAACGACGACTTGAGCCCCTGTTGGATCAGATAAAAAATCAATATTGGTTCCAAGTAAATCATTGATGAACCCATCTGGTTGGAACATACCTCTCCAAACCAGTACTGAGATGTATGAAGGCACCGCCCAAGGTAGAAGAAGTAATGTTCTGTAAGCAGTTTTCCCACGAATCGATGTTCGTTGAAGAAGTAATGCGAGGAACAATCCAATTCCGATGTGAGCAGTTACGTTCACTACGGTCCATACGAGGGTAAAAATTGTAACGCGAATAAAGCCAGAGGCAGTGATTACATCCCAGAAATTTGACAGTCCAATGAAGGATTGTTCCCCCAGATGAGTTTGGTCAGCATCTGTAAATGACAACCAGAATCCATAGATGACTGGGTAGAACGTAAGAACTGCGAGTGCAAGTAATGCAGGGGCGATATAAGCATGAGCTAAACGTGAATTGGTTCGATTCAAGCGTTGATCTCTCCAACGCCCATAACTGAGTAAAGCGATCAATGAAAGGACAATTGCGCCTAAGGCAAACATGACTGGAGAGGTGTCTCCGGCACTAGGTCGCTGATCCGAAACGGAAGTACTGCCAATGGTTGAGTAGAACAATTCTCCATCAGCATACACATCAATTGTGTGTTCAACATTCGGAATCATACCAGTTAGGGAGCAGTTCAAATTCGTTGAACCAGTTGGAATAATACGAATTTGCCCGGACTGATTTAACTCTTCACCGTTTGAAGTACACGAATCGTATCCTGAATTTGACACCCCAAGAACATCACTAACCATAAATTGCGTGTGTAAGACCTCGTCGACATAAATGCTGTAATTCGACACAGTTTGATTCAATGGAAATTCAAGAGGAATCGTACGATATCCTGTATTGGGCTGTAATGGAGATGCCTTCTGCAGGCCATCTATTTGAGAGATGAGTTCTTCATTAGCGTCAATGAGTGCATTCTCAGTTGTTGAAATTCCACTGTATGCTTGTTCAAAAGCTGTTGAAAGTGGATCGTAAACCAACGACATTGCTCGTGTCGTTGGAGCAGGTGTTCCAAATTTAGTTTGTTCAAGGAATCCTCGAATGACATCATCGCCAAGGATATCCTGATCGTTCTCAAGTTCTGAATGCGTTGGCATTGTGTATGTTTCGAGTGCGAAATCCTTCTGAACAGAGGTTGAAGATAACCATAGGGCTAGTTCTGAAGCTGCAATTTTGTGTTCACTTTGCTTACTCACAGACCAGCCTTTGTATGTTACAAGAGGAGACATACGGTCACCTGAATCGTCGACAATTGGAAGAAGCGTTTGACCTATACTGAGGCGGCTGGCTTCGTATGTGGCCCAATTCCAAGGGCCATCGATAATCATTGCAGCCTTTGATGAAATAAATTGATTCTTCATTCCTTCAATTTGAGTGCCTGTTGCGACAACACCATGTTCTAATTCTAAATTTAACATCCATTCCATCGCTTCAGCAGAACCATTGGAATCGAGAGTCGGTGTTCCAGATTCGTTGAACAGTGAACCTCCAAAACCTTCCTGAATTGGGAACCACCAATATGCCGATTTGACTGGAAGGGCTAATCCTTGAACATCTTGATAGGTCAATTGCTGGGCTGCATTTAGCAAATCCTCATGTGTCCAAGATGCATCTGGATAATCTACGCCCTGAGCATCAAAAAGAGCCTTATTGTAAATCAAAGAAAGACAATCTTGACTTGCTGGAACTCCATACAGAGCATCCCCATAGCGCATTGCTTCAAGTGCACGCTCTTCGAACTTAGATCTGTCCTGTGGGGTTAGATGAGGGCGTAAATCTTCCAAAAGCGGTAGGCTATCGACACGGATTTCCCCGATAGCCCCGAGTTGATCGCTGGATAATCGCATCAAATCTGGAGCTTGTCCACCTTGAGCAGCAGTCATAAACAGTTGGTCTGCATTCCCGAATGGAACCATTGTAATGTCCACGGACACATTGGAATTATCTGCTTCAAAGGCCTTGACAGCATTCGTGAACACTTCTTCTTCCTTACTCTCTGCTGCAAATGTGTGCCAGATTTTGAGCGTGATTTCATCAGAAGAAGACGAGTTGTTACCGCTATCGTCCGAATCATCGCCATCAAGGCAACCAGGTAAAATGAAAAGCAAGGACAAAAGGAGGGCGAATATCCCTTTACGAATTAGAGCCTGTTGGCACTCTTCGCCCATGTTGCCTCGTTGTTTACCATCCAATTAAACAAATCTCTTGTAACGAAGAAATTTGATGTTCTAATTTGAATGAAAAGCCAATGGTAAACGACCTAGTTCCATCCATTCAAGATGCAAGAGCGTTTTCATTTCTGTTTTGGCAGCTTGTCTCCAACGTTTTCGCATTGTGCGTTCTGCAGCACGGCTTGGCAATGGAGGTGATGAAAAATAATTGAATTCAGAGAGCGAATCAGGAATTGGAGAATCCTGCCACTCGACACCCCATAGAATGAGCCATTCAGGAGGAGCAACCCCAAAGTCGACACCGATATCAGGATTATCGATTGCTGATTTTACTTGTTCAGGAGTAATTTCTCCGAGTGCCATTTGATGGATGGCCATAGCAGTTCGTCGTACTTGATTCCAGAGGAAAGCTTCTCCAATGATTTCGAACCCTACTGTTCTTCCATCAACAACCCAAGGAGTGCAAGAAAGAATAGTGCGCATAGGGTTTTTTCCAGGTTCTAAGCGTGCAAAATTCGTAGCATTGTAGGTTCCTTCAAACAATGAGAGCCATTCAGAAAGAACTTCTCCAGGGTCTTTCCAAAATTCAATTCCTTCCAATCTGTAGCGATAAATCCGGTGAAGGGCAATCCGGGGATTCCAATCAAATTCAACTTCTCGTACATCGAGGAATGCAATATCGTGTGGTAGTAGATCATCCACTGCACGTATAAATTTTCGAGGTGTGATACTTTTCCACAAATCACTTGCAATCCGTACAGTCCCGCCATTAATTCTGACATGAACTCCAGCATCTGTTCGACTTGAAAGAACGAGATTGTGTTCTTCTTCAGTTTTTGATATCCATCCAAGTGTCTGAAAAACACGTACTAATTCACCTTGGACTGTTACAACATCAGGTTGAATTTGACTACCGTGATATGAATCGCCAAGATAACCAATTCGAAAATGCAGACGTGTTTCTGCATCTGACATTGAGTTCGCCTCAGTCATCGCTTCCTAGGACTTCAATCGCTTCTTCTGGAGTAAATCCGAGTCCACCAACAGCCCAAATAAGAGCTTGCTTGAGCCATGGTTGAATTGTTGGTG
>JABGWN010000161.1 GCA_018645535.1 Methanobacteriota archaeon | reverse complement strand
CACATTCACCAAGAATGAACAGATTACTGGAGAAACGCCAACCAACGTTGGTGGAGCACCAGATGCTTGGGCTATTGATCCAGAAATCTCCACAACGATTCCAGGTCTTTCGTTCAATACTGCAACGGGTGCCATTACAGGTACGTCAACGGGAATACATTCTGCCACCACATTTACGGTTTGGGCGAACAACTCAGCTGGCGATATCTCAACAACGATTTCGATCTCCGTTCTTGACCAAGTTCCAATGATTTCATACGTGCCTTCTGAGGAATTGCTTCTCAGTAATTCCACTGTATTGAACATGGAACCACTTTCTACTGGTGGAGCCGTTACGCTTTGGTCGATTACGCCTGAATTATCTGCTGGCTTGTTCTTTGACTCTTCTACAGGTGTACTCAGCGGTACTCCTACTGAGATTAAGAATCGTACATTGTACAAAATTACGGCGGCTAATGGCTTAGGATCAATGACTGTTGACGTGAACATAACCGTTGAAGATATGGTATACGACCTTTCCATAAGTCCTCTTTACCTCGTCAAGAATGAAGAAATGGTCAGTTTAGAACCAACATCAACGCTCTCTGGTGCTGTGTATGAAATTAGTCCTGAATTGCCTCTAGACCTCTTCCTTGGCCCAAACAATGGAACGATTTGGGGAACGCCAACCGTTGTACTTCCGCTTGACACCTTTACCATCTATGCCAACAGTAGTCTGCTGAATGATGTAATCGAAGTCCAAATTGGCGTTCTTGAAGATACAGATTTGGACGGAATGCCAAACCAATTACCGGTTGATTACGACCCATCTGGCGGTCTGAGTGAAGATATGGATGATGACAATGATGGCTTCACTGATGTGGAGGAAGGCAATTGTATCTCTGATTCGCTTGATGCAATTTCGATACCAAGTGACCTTGATGGCGATCTTACGTGTGATGCACTTGATGAGGACATTGATGGTGATGGCTTGTTGAATGATGTTGAAACAAATACATCCGCCTATGTAGACCAAGACAACACTGGAACCAATGCATGGAATGCTGACACCGATGGTGATGGCGTTTGCGATGGTCCTGTTGTTCCTGCAATGCCTGCGAATGCCTGCACAGCAGGTCCAGATGCATTCCCGAACGATTCAGCTGCATCAATCGATACAGATAACGATGGAAGGCCTGACCAGTTGGATGGCGTTTCAACAACTGGATTGACTGAAGATCTTGACGATGACAACGACAATTGGACTGATCTCGATGAGGCTAATTGTGACTCAACAGATGCTCTGGATGCCATGAACACACCTCTTGACAATGATGGTGATGGAATCTGTGACGTCCTTGACGCTGATGATGATAACGATCAGTGGTCTGATGAAGATGAGTCTGCTTGTGGAACCGATTCAAAGGATGTTGCAAGCACACCTCTTGACGGTGATGACGATGGAATCTGTGATGTTCTTGATGAGAAGGTTCTCAGTTACGGTATGAACGAACAAGAGGCTGTAATCTTTGAAGGATACGTTGACCAAGTGGACTTCATGATTCTTCCGAACTTGACTGGTATGGAGCCAGGAACATGGTCGATTGTCCCTGCTCTTCCTGCTGGATTAGAGTTCAATGGAACAATGGCTCGAAATGGTGAGACTGGAATTATTTCCGGTATTCCAACTGAAGCATCACCTATGACCAACTATACAATTTATGCAAACAACAGCCAAACAGGTGTACAATTCACCTTTGAATTGGCAATCCTTGTTGATACTGATGGAGATGGGTTACCAGATACAAACTCAACAACCGGTCTTGAAATTGATTTGGACGATGACAATGATGGTCACCTTGACGAAATTGAACTCAAGTGTGGAAGCGACCCGAATAATCCAACGAGCGTACCGCAGGTAGATGATGACAATGAATGCATTACAATAACGTCTACAGATGAGGACGAAGATGACAGTGGAATGTTCTACTTCTGGTGCCTACCACTTCTCGCTCTCCTGCTCTTATTGTTCCTCTTACTCGTTATCTTATTCCGTGACAAAGTCGAATTGATTGGACCTGAACCAGAAAATACGACAGCAGAGCCT
>JABGWN010000160.1 GCA_018645535.1 Methanobacteriota archaeon | reverse complement strand
GGGTCACAATCGATCCAAACAACAAGGTCAGGAATCATTGCTGCTGCATTAATATTGCATACAGTATCTACTCCCAAATCACCTACTACGCCTTGATAGATTAGGGACGAATGAATATTCCTATCCGAGACAACAACTTCTCCACTCTCGAGTTTAGGCCGAATCCATGTATGTGAGTGGTCAAGCCGATCAGCAGCAAACAGCCCTGCTTCCTGTAAAGGGGTTTTATTTCCAATTTTCACTGATTCGAGGGCGAGTTTCCCAAGTTCACTGTGACGCCTAGGCTCGTGTGTCAAATGAACTTCATTGAAAGGATACTGATTAAGTAATTCTGCAATTATTCGAACTGCTTCTCCTTTTCCAGAGCCATCCCCGCCTTCAACGGTGATAAGGTACAACCTACTCCACCTCTGGTTGGTCAAACTCGTCCCTTGCCAAAACCATCAGACCCATCCCACAGAGAATTAAGAACGGACCAAAAACGATGAAACCACGACTTAGGAGGGCGATTCCTGCAAAATATTGCGTTCTTCTGTATCGTTTTTGAGTTCTAGCACCGACGGCCGAGTAAAGGCCAACTACGCCAGCTGCGATTGTGACTAGGGCTATTCCAGTTGAAAGGGCAACAGCATTTTCAAGTGTCCAACCTGAACTTGATGTGGTTTCATCTTCCTCTACTAAACCTTCACCAGGAGTAAGAGTGAAAGCATCTTGATTAACATTCGTTGCACTAATTGTACGCTCAACACTTTTGTATCCATCAAGCGTAACACGTATTGTGTGTGGTTCAGGAACCACATTTTCGAATTCATAATATCCGTAACTATTGGATGTGGCAGTTTGTAAGATAGTATTGCTGCCTATTTCAAGTAATTCAATAGTGACTCCTTCGATTGAATCTCCTGATTCGGATTCGAGTACAATTCCTCTCACATCAATCACATCATCCACCTCAAGAGTGTTTCCAAGAAGGTCAGTGGGGTTTCCTTGGAGCAGGAGTAGTCCAGTAATGATACCCAGAACGCTGCCAATGAATATGAGGGATGATGCTAAGGCGAGTACCCCATTTTTGTCTTCCATAAACAGAAGATCTTCATTTTGAGTAGTTGACATGGTAATTTCTTGTTCTTGCACAACAAGTTCATCTTCTTCAGGGATTTCATCAACGCCATCTAATTTTTTACGAACACGTGCACGTAAAGCATCACGTCGTTCGTTAATGTCCATTTCAAGAGCCTCAGTATTCCATTGCGCGGATAATAGCGCCATCGGGGTATATCCGCGCTATGCGTTCCTATCGTTTGAAACGCACGCTTCCGTGTAATATCCCGAAGATGAGCAAAACAGTTCCAATAAATGTGAAGGCGATAATCGGATAGACGATACTTAATTCAGATTGTTGTTTTGTTTCCTCATCAATATCTTCGTTCAGTGTCTCATTTTCATCCATAAGCCAGGATCCTTGACGGAGGCCAAGTTCGAGTATATTTCCCACATGCGCTAATGACTCAGCTGAAACTTTGTCAGGCGTGTCTTCATGAGTATGCCAGTAACCTCCCCATTTTGTTGCATTTGGGCCGAAGCGAATGTCAATGAGGTCAATCGCAGGAATTCCTACTTCGAGCATTGGAACATGGTCATCGATAACTCCGTCAAGCACGTCTGTGTTGACAATGTCTATTCCAAGGCTACCGTCGCATGCAGCGACATCTTTTACTAATCCAAGAGATGATGCTAATCCATCGACTGCGTCCCAGAGCCGGTCGGTTTCGGATAGGCCTACCTTTGGAGGATACACTCGATTAATTTGCAAATAAGCATCACCTATCATGTCAACAAGAAGAAATGCGTGTATGGAATCGATTTCTTCTTGGGTACGATCTTGAGCCCAAGCTTTTGCTCCAAGCATCTGTGGTACGACGCCTTGGTCCTCTGCATCTGTGAGTAAAATCCAGACTTCATGCTCAAGCCCGAGTGTCGGTACGATTCGTGCTAATTCAGAAAGAACTGCAACACCGCTTGCTCCATCATTTGCTCCAGGAATCGGTTCATCGGTCCGATTTTCATCATCATCACGCTCCGCACGATCTCTTGAGTCGTAATGTGCAGCAAGGACCACGACTGGTAAATCTGTTTCATTACTCACTGGTTTGTAGACTCCTTGTAGATTTGTTAAATTCGTATCTAGGTAAGGGTGTTTGTCGAGTGTCCAGTTCCATGCAGTATTGTTTTCCATGAATGAATCCAAAAGGGCACTAGAGGCGTTACTTCCCGGCAACCTCGGGCCAAGTCCGACTTGAAACGAGACCGATTCGTTCGCCGTTAATCCATTAAATTCGAGGGATTCTATGCCATCGCAATTTAATACGCTTTCTTCTGCTCTTTCCCCCTCTATTTCATCAGCATTAACTGGGCTAAGCATCGAGAGTGAAAGGACTAAAATAATCGAAATTGCGATGGATTTGGCTGGCATTATGATGATGCCACGGACGCGGGGTATTAAATACCTCATTTTCATACATCATATTGTGATGCAGCATCCCAAATCACGGTGAATTCTTTATGTCTGAACGACGCTCCACTAAAGCCATCCTTCTCGTTGCTCTTATGTTGGCCTCTGTTGCAGGCCAGGCTGCAGCGAATGAACAAGACGCATCACCCTCTGAAGTTGAAGCGGAGATGGGTGTGGTTTACGGGGACCTTTCCTTATTCGATGCCTCTCAGGGTTCAGAATACCTGCTGATAGAAGAGGATGTTCCAGTGGTATCCGCAACATCGTTCATCAAGCAAGCTTGGATTGAAGAAGGACGTCCAGGGGTTGATGATATCGAATATCGTCCTTCTATGGCGAGAGCCACCTGCACTCAACATGTTGTGGGAGATACTCTAACCGTCCCAATTTCTGGTGGTTCGACCAATGTTTATGTTGCTAAAACAACCGCTAGCGTGGCTTTCTTGGTACAATCAGGAAGGACTCTTTCGTCCACAGTTTTACAGAATTTGGCGTCCACATGGGATCAAACTATCTACCCAACTATGACCACATACTTCGGGAAAGATTATGGGGACGGAAGAGGTCTTTCACCTCCAGACAATGATAATAATTGTCAAGTCGAGATTGTTGTTTATGACATCGACGGCGCATACAACATCGGGGGATACTTCTCTCCGGGGACAGCTCCTACCCGAGACGTCGTGTATGTTGATTTTGCTGACATCACTCTAAACTGGGGCAAGTCGATTATTGCACACGAACTTCAACATCTTCTTCACAACGCTCAAGATCCTTACGAAAACCTGTGGATTGATGAAGGAAATGCAGATGTAGCAATTTATCTTTGCTTCGGAGCCGACAGCACGCTTGCAGGCCATCTTAACGGATGGACTCAAGCATCAGACCTAAGCGTCCGATGGTGGAATCAAAGGAATGCTGATTATGGTGCTGGATTCATGTTCACGATGTACTTAGCAGATCATCTAGGTGGCGGGCCAGCAATACGTCAACTCGTTCAAGATTCAGCCACTGGTGGTTTAGGAGTTCAGAATTTAGCACTCTCGCCAGTATCAGGCCAGGCCGGTAAAATTGGTCGAACCATGGGCGAAATATTCGCGAACTTCTCAATTGCAGCCACTATTGACTCCGATCAAGGAATCTACGGGTACTCTAATTTAGTACTGAATCCAACATGTGGGGGTAGTACATTCTGTAGAATCCAATCTGCCGATACCAACTCAAATTGGGCGACTCCTTGGAGTTCCACCGGCCATACAATGGAAGGCTGGGGTATTCGCTCGTTCCAATTCACGCCAGGAGGTTCATCGCCTGCTCCATTGACGCTTAGAGTCACATCAGACGTATCGAACTTTGATGGTGTACTTGTTTACAAATCGACGGCAGACGGTCTTTGGTCCGTCCAAGACCTCGATTTCACAAACAATGTTGCTACTGGTTTAATTCAAGGGTTTGGTAATCTCACGGATGAGGTTCACGCCATCGTTTGGTATGCAAGCGCAATCGGAGACTGTGATTACACCTCTTGTGGTCCTTCCTATCCACAAGGGACAATCGACATCGAGGCTGCTCGAATAACATCGCCTGCGACAATGATTCTGAACGGAACAACGCTTAGTGACCGTGATGGAGATGGTGTTGATGATACCGCTCAAGCCAATTACTCGATTTTATCAAATGCGTTCTTTGAGGATCTCGACGTCGAAATAGTCGTACGTGATAGCAACGGAACAATGGTCGATTCGACCTCGACACGAGTACAAGCAGGCGGTGGAGTCTATGTTCCTGAGGATGTGTACTTTACTGCGCGTAAATCAGATCTTTACACGTTTGAGTTCACAATGAGAGACATGCTGGGGGCAGTTCTCGACACTGAAACTACATCGCCTCAAGCCTTAGGGAACATGGCTCCAGTTGCAAACGCATCAATCTCCACAAACATCAGCCAAACATACGAGAAAATCCAGTTTACTGGGGATGGATTCGATGCATGGGGGCTTTCGCTCGAAAATAACACACTTCCTTACTTTGACGCTCCAGTCGCTTACGCATGGGATTTCGGTGACAACATCTCCTCTGGCCTTCGTTCACCCCTTCGATTCTTCTCACAAGTGGGTGAATACAACACCACACTGCAAATCATGGACATTGGAGGCACTTGGTCAGAGCTTGATGTGAATGTTGTGAACATAACTGACGAGAGTGAGCCTGTTCCGATCATTACTGTAAACAATATTGTCGTCGATACAACGCTTGAAATTCTAACAAATCAAAGAATTGTCTTTTCTGCATATCAAACAAGTGACAACGTTCCACTTGAATTCCTTCAATTTGATTGGGATTGGGGCGATGGAACTTCGGTTAGTAGTGGGCAAGGACTCTATTCTTCGAACCATGAATGGGGCGATGTAGTCGGGACAAATGAAACGTTTATTCTCACCCTGACTGTCTCTGACGGAGTGAATGTTGGTGTGAAAACAATTCAAATCGTTGTTAACAACAGATTGCCGTATCAAATTTTCTCGGATGTTCTGACGACTTACACCTACACACCCTTGCCTATGCCGGATGTCTTTACCGATGATGATGGCGAGAATTTCACACTGGAGTGGAATTTCGAAGGAGGAGTTAATCTGGATGGTATTGGCATAGATCGCTCAGATGATTTCACAACAACGAACTCGGCGTCAGTCTATCCTTCACCTGCTTGGAATTTGCCAGGTATGAAAAATATCACAGTCACAATTACCGACGAAGATGGAGGCATATCCTCTGCACAACTTCAGGTGAATGTCGTAAATCAGTTACCTGTAGCAAAATACATTGTCAAAGAATCAGGGGCGACAGGATCGCCTCAGATTGATTTCCTTACTGAAAATGCAAAGGTCAATGTCCCTTACACGTTCGATGGACGAACAAGTTTTGACGTCGATGGTACCACTGGCACATACAATGATGTGTCGTTTAATTGGTCATTCCCTGATGGGACATTCAGCAACAAAACCCTTCCTGCATATTCTTTCACCGAACCAGGTGAACGTATTGTAACCCTTGTTGTTACGGATGAAAACGGAGAAGAAAGCACGCCAAGAGTCATCATTGTTATCGTTGCAAACCCTCTTCCAATCATTGAATTACAGATTTTGGATGCTTGGGTCAATGGAAGTATTTTGATGGACTCAGATGTTTTCCCTGAGAATGGGCTTCCAGATCAATGGTCAAGAACATTTGATGAGAACGGAATCAACATCGCAATTCCAGGAGCCTTACTCTACTTCGACTCAAGTGGAACCAGAGATGGTGACCAGAAGTTCGAAGGCAAGTACGTCCCTCTGGAGCAAGAATCTCCGGATTGGAATGGCCTATTGGAATACACATGGGACTTCGGGGATGCAACGCCTATTGTCCACGATCCAATGCCATGGCATGCATATGAAATGGCTGGACTTTACACAGTTAAGCTAACTGTCAGAGATGCCTTTGGAACAGGGGATGTAACTCGAGCTGAGTTCCAAATCCACGTTGATGCAGCTCCTGTGATTGGTGGGATTGATGTCCCTGATGAAATCTATGAGGATACTTCCGTAACAGTTGTTGTCAATGTAACAGATTCGGAATCTCTTGCCGACCTCGTCTTCTATAGAGACTTAGATGTTCTCGATGGTTCCAATACAGATCGAGATGAAACCATCAGTAATGAGTTGGTTATCGAATGGGAAGAAGACATCTCATTCGACAAAGATGAAGACGGTAATCCAGAAAATGACTGGTATGTTTCTACAAACTCTTTGGCTACACTCACAACAATGAGTTGGGATGCTCCTGGAGAGGTCACAGTAAAGGTTCGTGTTTGTGATGGGATGGGCATTTGTGTTGAAGCAGAACAAGACTTTACTGTTCTTGCTGAACAAGATGCCGATCCTTCTCTATCGGACTTTAGTATGGATGAATGGAAGTCCTGGATGACCGAAGCAGGTGGCGACGCCCTCGGATTCATCGCCCTAATGATTGCTGCACTAATTCTTGGTTGGCTTGTTATGCGCCAACCGAATGAACTTGAAGAAGAAGCCAAACAAAGTGCAGAGACATATGAAGTCGAGCATGCGGATGATGGTGGATTGCTCGGAATGGATCATCACACGCCTCCGCCTGCTCCGAAGATTCTGTCAAAGCAAGAGCGAAAGAGCGATGAAAGCGGATATATCCGGCCATTGCGACGACGTGAGTAATCGAATACCTCATGAACCGACCACACAACCAATGAACAGGGGAATCAAAGTGCACCAGCGAAAAGCAGCATTCTTGTTGATTGTTTTCCTCGCACCGTTCTTCAGTGACATGGGTGGGGTGGGACCGATTGGTTCAGCATCAGCAGCAATCGATGATTGTGGAGGAGACCTGTCTCCAATTGTTTGGAATGAAACAATTTCTCGCCATGCAGAAGTTCCATTTTACAATCCATGGGATTGGAATGACTTTGGATTTGAGGATGATGACGGTAGACGTGGTGGGGGTAAAGGTCGCTCAGCCGCTCAAGAGGATCCTGTACAAGATTCCACAGGTTCTCCAGAAGAGCCATACATGTACATGAACTATCATTCTGACACTGCTCTTGACAAATTCGAATCGAACATTGCTACGACCATTAAGGTGGGTAATGATAGCGTAGGCGCAATTCGTGTCAATCTATCGAGTACTCATCGAACCACGATTTGCGTTGAAATTCAAGGTTTAGTCGGTGACCAATTGGTACCAGCCGAGGCCGATGTGTATCTTATGACAACAAACAACTACGACTCATATCAAGGCTCTTACCAGAGGATGCATAGCTCAGATATGGATCGATGGTTCCGCCAAGAGAGTTCAAGTTCTGAAGAGTTTGTTGCAGAATCATCTCCTGAATGGGCTGCATTTGAATGGACGGGCTGGAAAACATACCGTGATGTCCATGCCTATGATTCTACAGATTCAGTGGTTATGAGCGTCTCATTGGACGGTCCAGAGGTATACAGTTCCCTCTTCTCAGGAACTGTCTATGAGGAGTTCTTCATCGTCATTGATACGTGGGATAATTCCCACAGAGGAGATGCTCCAGTCCAAGACAAAGTCGTCGTAGCTGACATATCAATCTCAACAGTCGAACGTTCTATTGTCTTGCCAAACTGGACCGTTTCTTTGGCGTTTCTAGTATTCTTCATGGCCATAGTGATGGCGCCACTTATTGTAAACAAGCGATATATGAATGCTGGCCTCGAACAAAACATCACTGAAGAACAACAACTAATGCCTTCTTTGCAACAGAATGTACAGTAGATTTACTCAGTACTCAAGAAGCGTCCATGCATCTCGAAGGTCTCGTACGTTGATGAGGCCCTTGTCGCTGATGCGATGTTCCATAGACAGTGTTGCATAGACCATTGAGACACCCAAAACTGGTGCGTGGATTCGAGCCCAATCGCCGCCACTGTTGATTGCCATGAGGCTGTATTCGTGTCCTTCTCCCTTTAGATCGATAGCAGCGTCAACAATCTGCAAAGCATCGAGGTGTGAGTGTGCAGTTGAGCAGAATTTGACCATGTCTGAAGCTTCACTTCTCTCTCGAACATAAGCAGCAATGTCTTCTGAATTTGGAGTTCCATTGATGTCGTGTGATGAGTGGATGATCTTGCATCCTGCTTTCTTAGCGCTTTCGTTCAAAGCATTGAATTCGGCTTCTTCGATTGAGGTTTCGAGATCAATCCAACTGACCTTTGAAGCAACTGCTTGCTTTAGCACTTCGATTCGTTCTTCTTCAGTACCTGGGAAAAAGCCACCTTCTCGTGCAGGACGGTTGGTGAATATTACAGGAATTCCAATCGACTCTTTCAGTTTTTGAATTGATGCTTCTGCGTCTATGGAAGAAGCATCGTTTATTGCCCATTCAGATTCAGGTGCCATGACTGATTTGGTTTCTCCATCATCTTGTACAACTTCTACAGGTGCTGGTTTGGAGAGGTAAAGTCTGTCGAAACGAATTTCGACGATATCCGCGCCAGCAGTAGAGGCCCGTGCGGCTTCGTCGACCATTGCTTTCACGGTCGTAGAGTCAAGCGCAACGCAAATTGTAGGTTCAGGCATATTGCACTCGACTGGGGACCTGTTCTTAACGCTCACGGCTGTCGATGTTCTTTAGCAGATGGTAAATTTAAGAAAAATGAGTGTTATTTTTGTCTGTTAAAAACATCACATGAGAGGCTTGCGCAGGGGTATGTTTACATACCCTCGTCGACCATCTTTAACAGTTAGAGGAATGGCACATCTGCTGCTGGCTTAAACGCCGGACAGAACCGTAATTCTTGGCAACAAAAAGAGATGGAAATTATGTCAGAAAGTTACGATGCAGATAGTATCCAAGTACTCGAAGGATTGGAAGCCGTCCGTAAAAGACCGGGGATGTATCTTGGCGACCCTCACGATGGTTCTGCTCTTCATCACTGCATTTGGGAAGTCGTTGACAACTCGGTTGATGAACATCTAGCGGGTCATACTAAATCCATTGACATCACGCTCAATCCTGATAATTCTCTTTCTGTTCGTGATTATGGGCGAGGGATTCCTGTTGGAATCCACGAAGAGTTCGGGATCTCTGCGGCAGAAGTGATCATGACAAAATTGCACGCTGGTGGGAAATTCGATAATAACTCATACAAAGTATCCGGGGGTCTTCACGGCGTCGGTGTTTCGGCAGTAAATGCAGTTTCTGAATGGATGGAGATGACCATTCATAGAGCTGGAGTCATTTATTTTCAACGGTATGAAGCAGGCGTGCCAGTTGCTCCCCTGAAGGAAATTGGGACCTGTGAGGACACAGGCACAATGATTGCATTCAAACCGGACTTAACGATTTTCACAGAGGTTCTTGAATTCGATATCGAGGAAGTCAACACACGAGTTAGTGAAACGGCATTCTTGAATGCGGGTTTGAAGATATCAATTGCTGACGAACGCGGGCCAGATCCTCATGTCGTCGAACATCTCTACGAAGGTGGGTTGGCAGAATACGTGGGGCAACTGAATGAGCGAAGAGAAGCCCTTCATGCCGAGGTTATCACCATTAAAGGAGAAAAAGAAATCGAAAAAGGTACTGTAGAGGTTGAACTTGCTCTCCAGTGGTCTGATGCCTTCAGTGAATCAATTCGATGTTATACCAATATCATTCGTAACAAAGATGGTGGTACGCACATGTCGGGTTTGCGCACGGCATTGACAAGTTCTGTAAATTCTTATGCAAAGAAGAAGAGTCTTCTCAAAGGCGATGGACTTTCTGGTGACGATGTCCGTGAAGGTCTTGCAGCAGTTGTCAGCGTGAAGCACCCTGATCCGTCCTTCTCGTCTCAAACCAAAGATAAGTTGGTGAGCAGTGAAGTGACTGGTATTGTACAAACAATCGTCTACGATAAACTCGGTGAGTTTTTCGAAGAGAATCCATCGGTTGCAAGACAAATCGTCGAGAAAGCACTCCTTGCGTCAAAGGCTAGAGAGGCAGCTCGAAAGGCTCGCGATTTAACTCGACGCAAAGGTGTGCTTGAGGGTGGCGGCCTACCAGGTAAACTTGCGGACTGTCAATCAAGAGATCCAAGTGAATGTGAAGTCTACTTAGTGGAAGGTGATTCCGCAGGTGGTTCTGCTAAGACAGGCAGAGATCGTCGCATTCAGGCAATCCTTCCATTACGTGGTAAGATTCTCAACGTTGAACGTCAAAAGCACAATGCAGCGAAAGTATTCCAAAATCAAGAAATTCAGACTATGATCCGTGCTCTTGGGGCAGGTGTTGGAAACAATCCTGAAGATGAAGGCGGTTTCAATACTGAGAAACTTCGTTACAGTAAAATCATTATTATGACTGACGCAGATATTGATGGTGCACACATTCGTACCTTGATGCTTACGTTCCTTTGGCGATTTATGAGGCCTGCGATTACAAAGGGGCATGTTTACATTGCACAGCCTCCATTATTCCAACTCTCGAAAGGTAGGGTTAGCAAATATGCTTTCACAGATGATGAGCGGGATGTAATCATGAAGGAATTGAGAGGAGACAATCCGAATGCTAAGATTGGTATTCAACGATACAAAGGATTGGGTGAGATGAATCCAGAACAACTGTGGGAGACCACAATGAATCCAGATACTCGAACAATGCTCAAGGTCACTGTTAAGGATGCTGAGGAATCAGATCGTATGTTTGAAATTCTGATGGGAGAAGATGTCCCTGACCGAAGGGCGTTTATTGAGCGCCATGCAAAGGAGGTGACAAACCTTGACATCTGAAGACGAAGATATTGAACAAGAAAGCGGCGATACTGTCGAAACCGGCACCGTACTAAATCGATCTCTGAATGAAGAAATGAAAACCTCATACATCAATTATGCAATGTCTGTTATCATTGGTCGAGCACTTCCTGATGCTCGGGACGGATTGAAGCCTGTACATCGAAGAGTATTGTACGGTATGCACGAAGGCGGTCATACCTCTGAAAAGAAATTCAGTAAATCGGCACGTTCTGTTGGAGAAGTCATGGGTAAGTATCACCCTCACGGTGACCAGTCTATCTACGACACAATGGTTCGAATGGCTCAAGAGTTTTCACTGAGATATCCACTTGTGGATGGGCAAGGTAACTTCGGATCTATTGACGGAGATCCTCCTGCTGCAATGCGATATACAGAGAGTCGCCTTGATAAGATTTCAAAACACATGCTTGAAGACATCGAGAAAAAAACCGTTGACTTCCAACCAAACTTCGATGATTCTGAGATGGAGCCATCCGTTCTTCCAGCTCGACTGCCAAACCTACTTCTCAATGGTAGCGATGGTATTGCGGTTGGTATGGCAACGCGTATCCCGCCTCACAATCTCACAGAAGTTGCAGGTGCAATTCGGTTGCATGTTGACCATATTCTTGAAGGTGGGCTTGAAAATTCAGGTATGCCAAATATCTCTATAGATGAGTATATGGAGCATGTTAAAGGACCAGATTTCCCCACTGGTGCAACCATTCACGGTATTGATGGTATCCTTGACATGTACTCTACGGGTAAAGGTAAATTCCATGTCCGTTCTAAGTGTGATGTTTATGACGATTCAAACGGAAAGAAAATTGTGATTCATGAAATTCCTTATCAGGTCAAAAAAGCAGATATGCTTGTTCATATCGCTGAATTGGTCACAAAAGGAAGTATTGTTGGAATACGTGACATCCGTGATGAATCATCAAAGGAAGGCATTCGAGTCGTTATTGAGGTTAAGAATAATGCTGATCCACATGCAGTTCTGAATCAACTCTTCAAGTCGAGTCGTTTGCAAGAATCGTATTCTGCAAACATGATGGGTATCTTGGACGGTCGACCTGTCCTCCTTACTCTCCCAGTTATGTTGCATACCTACGTCGAGCACAGAGAATCTGTGATTGAGCGAAGGGCACAATTTGAACTTGAAAAAGCAGAAGCACGAGCACACATTCTTGAGGGTCTCGTGAAGGCTCAAGACCGAATTGATGATGTTATTGCAGTCGGTAAAGCAAGTTCAAGCCGTGAACAATTCGAAGCAGTTCTGAAGGGAACTGAGACAATGCCAGGCATCGCTGTATTCGATTTCACCGAACCTCAAGCAAAAGCAATCGCAGAACGTCGATTGTATCAATTGAGCCGACTCGATGTTGATAAGGTAACCAGCGAATATAACGAATTGAAACTTAAGATTGCAGATCTTCAAGATATAATTTCATCCAAGGCTCGCCGTCTTGAAATTCTTATTCAAGAGTTGAATGAGATGGTTGAAAAGCACGGGGATGAACGCCGCTCAGAAATCGATAAGATGCCATTATCCATGGACAGAGAAGATTTAATCGAAGAAAGAGCAATCGTTATTTCACTATCAGAGGACAATTACATCCGTCATTTGCCGGTTGAATCCTTCAGAGTACAAAATCGTGGTGGAAAAGGTCTGAAAGGTGTAACAACCAAAGATGAGGATTTCCCTAAATCAATTCTCACATGTTTCAGTAAAGATCGTTTGTTGATTTTTACCGATCAAGGAAGAGTGTATGGTCTGAAAGCATGGGAGACTCCGATGGGAAGCCGCTTAAGTCGTGGAAGTCATATTCGTAACATCATTGAACGCATTCGTGATGACGAACGTGTCGTTACCATCTTGCCAATTTCTAAGGAACTTCAGGAAAACCCAGAAGGGCATTATCTGATATTTGCAACTCACAAGGGTGTTGTCAAGCGTTCCAAACTTGCCGATTATACTCGTATAAATCGAAATGGGAAGTATGCTCTAAATTTCAAAACCGAATCCGACACACTCGTTTCAGTTCGTGCAATTACGGATGAAGATCATGTTGTTCTTGTATCGAAGAAAGGAAGAGCCTGCCGATTCAAACCTGGCGAATTCAAATTGAAGACAGATCCAGAAACTGGTGTCGAACGCAAAGCATGGACTGTTAAGGTTCAAGGCCGGGTAAGTATGGGTGTTAACGGAATGAATCTGAAGAAGGATGATTCTGTCGTTGGAATGATTGCGAGTTCAAATGAAGAAACCTTCGTTCTTACGCTTTCAAAGTACGGTATGGCGAAAAGAAGTCGTCTCGGAGATGGGGAAATGCATGATCTTCTCGATGAAAATGATGCACTTGTAATCGATGATCAAACTGGGAAAGCGAAGCAATACAGGGACGGCTATCGTAAGACAAGCCGCGGTGCTGGTGGCGTACAAACCATGAAACTGGATAATGAAAACGGTGACGAAATTGTTCGAGTCCATACGATTCCAGATGAACATGATCAACTCTTCCTCCTTACAGGAAAAGGCATGATGATTCGAGTAAAGGCCAGTCAAACGAAGGAAACTTCTGGAAAGGCAACGAAAGGGACTCGTGTCATGGAATTGAGGAATAAGAACAAAGCCGGTTTCACTGATGAAATCATTTTCTCTGCCCATCTGCCTGCTGATCTGGTTGAAGAAGATGATGAATTTGAGGCAATGGATACCGATGGCGATGGGGTAGTAAGTCGTGAGGAATTTGAAGCAGCACAGGCATCAAACTCTGAACCAACTCTTGAAGAAGAGTGAAACTATTCAATCGACGCCTTCAAACATGATTCATGTCTGAGAGTGTCTGTACCGGATAGTTTCAACCGGTACGGTGAGATATATGGATGAGCGTTCTTTGATATATGATTGGAATACCATTGAGTATGAATTTAACCGAAATCCAAACAATCATCCACATGGTGTTTGGTTTGATGATGAGACTTTGCGTGATGGTCTGCAAAGCCCTTCTGCCCGTAATCCTACGATTGAACAAAAGATCGAATTACTAACCTATATGGAGAAACTCGGCATTCAGAAAGTCGATCTTGGTTTGCCAGGAGCTGGACCATTTCACGTCGAACATATCGACTCAATGCTCACTCATATCTCCGAAAATGATTATTCTATTCGCCCAGGGGCTGCAGTTCGAACACTCATGAATGACATTGAACCACTGGTTGAATTACAACAAAAGCATGGTATTCCTGTCCAAGCTTCCGCCTTCCTTGGTACAAGTCCAATACGACAATATGCAGAAGGATGGACAATGGAAAAGTTGCTCTCAACAATGGAAAAAGCAGTTTCATTTGCTGTTAAAAACGATGTTGCAGTAATGTTTGTGACAGAAGATACCACTCGTTCAAAACCAGAAGATATCAAACTCATCTACCAAAGAGCAATGGAACTAGGCGTTCGCAGAATTTGCGTATGTGATACATGTGGACACGTTACTCCAAATGGGGTCAAAAAACTACTCAATTTCATTGATGAAGAAGTTATCAAAGATGGTGGATACAACCGAAGAGATATCGAAGTTAATTGGCATGGGCATCAAGATCGTGGACTTGGCGTTGCAAACAACATTGCAGCAGTTGAAGCTGGAGCAGACGTTGTCCATGGGACTGCACTTGGCCTTGGAGAACGTGCAGGAAACGCCCCTCTTGATCAAACACTTGTGAATTTAAAACTCATGGGAGCGATTGATAATGATCTATCCGTTCTAGGCGAATACATGCAAAAAGCTCACGAATATACTGAAGTTCCTTTGCCAAGGAACTATCCTGTCTTCGGAAAAGATGCCTTTGAAACAGGAACTGGAGTTCATGCTTCGGCTGTAATCAAGGCAATGAAGAAAGGAGACCATTGGCTTGCTGACCGTGTCTATTCTGGGGTTCCTGCTGGTGAATTCGGATTGGAACAAGTCATCCGTATCGGGCATATGGCTGGTCGTTCCAACATCATCTGGTGGTTGCAACAACGAAACTACGAAGCAACTGATGAACTTGTTTCCCATCTCTTTGAAGTCGCAAAATCCCAAAGAAGACTTATGGATGATCAGGAAGTTATTGAAGCAATCAAAGATTTCCAGTCAATGAACTAAGATTCTTCCTCGACATTGTCTTCTCTGTTGACTTCTTCCAAGGTTGTTTCAAGCCATCCGCTGTCAACACTACCGCCGTCCCATTCTCCAACAACTTCGACTTCAATCTCTTCTTCTTCCCTCCAAACAGGCTCATTAAGAGATCCTTGTGTTACAAATCGACCATGACTGTCAACCTGCTCTTCCAAGAGTGACATGTGTTTTGAGACAGGTAAGAAATGCCCTACAGGCATTCCAGCAGCAACGAACGGATTTGTAGCGATGCATATCATCAATCCATCTTCTGGCGCTAAGATGTCAACGGAAAGACCAGGAGTTGCAGGGTCAGAAATACGGGCAACAACATCTCCCTCTTTCATGATCGATCCACTATCAACAAACAGATCGAGTAACCCACCTTCTCCAGCACGTAACCATATCGATCCACTTGCCAGCATTCTAAATCGTGGCCTGTGTGGCTTTTCAGGAATCATTTTCAAACTTCGAAGAATGTTGACTACACCGTGGACGGCAACCTTGACTGAGGATTGGTCAAGCCAATTCGCTCCACCACCTTCGTATGTGATAGAAGGAATGTCAATTTCGTTTGCATTGCTTCGAAGAGAGCCACTAGGGGGTTTAGAATCTAAAATAATCTCTATTCCAAATGCCTTTGCTAGGATATTTGATCCTGCATGAGCGAGGTCTACTCGTATTTGCGGCATGTTTGAACGACCTTTTCCTGCGCTATGTAAGTCGATAATTGCATCCGAATCTTCAATTAAATATTTCCACACCTGATGAGCAACTCTTCGGGTGGATGATCCTTTAGGATTACCTGGGAAATTTCGATTTAAATCCCTTCCATCGGGGAAGTATCTCGATTTCGATCTATATCCTGGCATGTTCACGACTGGGACGATTCGAATCGTTCCAGCAAGCGTTTCTGGATTCAGAGGCCTATCTTTTTCAGTGAATGAATTTCCAAGTAAATGCGTGCATGCAGATGGTCCTGTTAGTTCATCTCCATGCATTCCTCCAAGAATTGTAATCGTGGGGCCGGGTCGACTTCCGTGGATGATTGTCACAGGTGTTGCCCATGGATCGCCTAGGCTAACTTCGAGCAATGGGAGGTCAATTGTACGAATTGTTCCTCTCTTGATGGTCTTTCGATAGAACTTGTAATCGGTCCATTCTGCATTCCGGTCCCATTCAGTCCGATCTTCTGATTTATGTTCTGCAAGAGCTTTCTCAATGACCTTTCTTCGACGTTTCGATAACTCATGAGCGATTCTTACTCGCTTCGATTTTTTGGATTTTCGGGCCATGTAGAACACCTTCCAACTTCACTTCAATCCATTGACAAGATCTTTCAGTACCATGTCAACATCTGTTGCTTTGGTAACACCTGATGCCAAAAGAACACCATGCGCACCCAATTCCACCGCAGTTCGTACATCATTGCCATCTTTCACACCCGCTCCACACAGAACGCGGACATTTGGATTAATGTCCTGAACTGCCTTTACAGTATCTTGGACAATTGCTGGATCAGCGGATGTTACAGAGATGTCTCCACCAATAAGTTCCGGAGGCTCTACTGCAATAAATGTAGGATTCATCTTTGCAAGAGACTGTGCTTCATTTACATCAATGGCACAGGCACAAACGGGGAAGTCTCCTGGAAGTGTTCGAATCAGTTTTTCGATTATAGAATGTTCAGATTTATGTTCAGCATGATTGATGATGGTTCCCTTTGCACCGTTTTCTATAGCGTTATCAGGTTGTAACCAACCCGTGTTAGAACCAAATCCAACCGGATCTAAATGCTGGGTCCAAACTTCGAGCGAAGGAGCTGCTTTTACAACTGAACTAAGATCAAAAGCAGACACGACCGCTACCATGCGAACATGGTCTTGAGAAGCTCTCTCCATGGCCCTTGCTAGATTCACTGCATTGAGCCCTAGCGCCGATGCGTATGTTTTGAAATTAACAACGATTAGTGGCTGCATAATGGTGCGTGTGTATTGTTCTTCTTGAGTCCTTCCACACATGGCTCATTTTATTGGCCATTGTGCGTCATCAAGGACAGTACCATCGGGTATCACTGAATTATGATCGATTACAACATTGTTTAGATGACAATTCTTCCCAATAGTCGAGTATCTACCAACCATTGTATTGTTTAGTATTGACTTTTCTTTAATTTGGACACCCTCGAGTAAACTACATCTCGATAAAATCGAATCATCAATTTGAGTTTTCTTAGCGAGCATGGTATGCTCTACATCACAATTTTCTCCGATGTGGACAGATGAATCTGCATGCCAATTTGTTCCCTTTCTTTCACCAGATTTCCATCGCTGGTTTGCGATACATGCCTCGACTCCAGAAGACCAACTTTCAGGTGTTCCCGCATCAATAAAATAACCTTCAAATGCATAACCATTCAATTGACTTTCTTCTGCCAAAACTGGAAAAACCTCTCGTTCGAGAGAACATTTACCTTTGGGAATATACGAAAAGATATCGTCCTCAAAAAGGTATGAGCCTGCATTTATCAGGTTGGAAAATATTTCTTCTTGTTTGGGTTTCTCTTTGAATTGAGTAATCCTGTTATCGTCATCAATTCCAACGATTCCGAATCGTGTTGGATCTTCAACCTCCCATAGAGCAAGAGTTCCAACCCCTCCGTTCTTTTGTTGCAGATCGATTCCTTTTTGCATATTGAGTGAAGAGATGATGTCTCCATTTAGGCAAGCAAAAGTTCCCGAAATAATATCTCTGCAATTTCCAAGAGCACCTCCAGTACCTAATGGTTCACTCTCAGTCACAATTCGCACGTCAAATGGGACTTCATTATCTTTGAAATACTCTTCAATCATATCGATCTTATATCCGCCAGCTACTATGACTTCGTCGACTTTGTCGCTTGGCATGACTTCTACGACGTGCTCAAGCAATGTTTTGTCTAACATTGGGAGAATTGGTTTGGGGATGCCGTATGTCCATGGCCGTAGCCGTGTTCCGAAACCTCCTGCCAGAACAACGACTTGCATGGTTTTGGGGCAATGTTTTGCCATTTGAAGTTGTACCCTTTCACCCTCGAAATTTCAAGGAAACCTTTCCGCACAGTTCAAAGACGTTCTTCTATTCGCAGGTATCAGTGATAGTATGAATATCCACGAATATCAAGGAAAAGCATTGTTCAAGCAACACGGCGTAAGAGTTGTTGAGGGCGTTCATTGTACGTCTGTATCAGAAGCACTCGATGCATATGATCATCTTCAATCCAAAGTTGTAGCCGTGAAATCTCAAATCCATGCAGGGGGGAGAGGTAAAGGAAACCTTTACTCTCCAGGAAGCAGAGACTTGGTGATGGAAGGCGGAGTTAAAATCGCCTTCTCAAAAGAAGATGTTGGTACATATTCCGAAAATATTCTTGGCAATATTTTGGTCACTAAACAAACCGGTGAAGAAGGCAAACTTGTGAAACATTTGTACGTTGAATCTGGTTGCGATATTGCGCATGAATACTATCTTGCCCTACTCGTAGACCGCGAACAAAAATCAGTACTCATCATGGCTTCGACTGAAGGTGGAATGGATATAGAAGAAGTTGCTGAAGAGACCCCTGAACTTCTTCACAAACTAAATATCGATCCTAATGCAGGTCTAATGGGCTATCAAATTAGAGACCTCGGCCTCGCTCTTGGTCTACAAGGTGCTGCTCACAAATCCTTTGGAAAAATGTTGAAAGCATTGTATTCTCTTTTCCTCAAGGAAGATTGTGCAATGGTCGAGATTAACCCACTAGTTCGTTCTTCAGATGATGAAATGATTGCACTCGATGCAAAGGTCAGTTTCGATGAAAACGCTGAATTTAGGCATAAATCATGGGACGATATTCGTGACCTTTCAGAGGAAGAGGACGTTGAAATCCGTGCCAAAGAAACCGGTCTTTCCTACGTCAAACTCGATGGAAACATCGGATGTTTGGTCAATGGAGCAGGACTGGCTATGGCAACAATGGACGTTATCAAACTCTATGGAGGAGAACCAGCAAACTTCCTTGATGTTGGTGGCGGAGCAAATGAAGAGCAAGTAAAAACTGCATTTTCAATTATTCTTGAAGATCCAAATGTCAAAGGTGTTCTCGTGAATATCTTCGGTGGAATTATGCGTTGTGATATCATTGCTCGTGGCGTAATTGCTGCTACAGAATCCCTTGGATTAACCGTTCCTCTGGTTGTCAGACTTGCAGGAACAAACGTCGATGAAGGGAAGGCAATCTTAGCCGCTTCAACTCTCAATATACATCCTGCTGATGACCTTGCTGAAGGTGCTCAAAAGATTGTAGAACTCATTGGAGGTGAAGTTTGATGGCTATTTGGATTGAAGAAGACGCAAAGGTACTCGTACAAGGAATAACAGGAAAGCAAGGAATGTTCCATGCTGACAAGATGGTTGAATACGGCACCAACATCGTTGGTGGATGTACCCCTGGAAAGGGTGGGATGACAGTAGATTTGCAAAGCAATCCGTACCCTGTATGGAATTCTATGTTTGAAGCAATTGAAGCAACAGATGCAGATGCTACAGTCATTTACGTACCACCACCATTTGCCGCAGAAGCGATTATGGAGGCTGCTGACGCCTTTGATCAAATCAAAGGCGAAGGTGTCGTTGTTTGTATTACAGAAGGAATCCCAACTCTCGATATGGTCAAGGCTGTAGCGTTTGTTGACAACCGACCAGGTGTTCGTCTCATTGGTCCAAACTGTCCTGGAATCATTACTCCAGGAAATAACGGCGGTGCAAAAATTGGAATCATGCCTGGGCACATTCATGCAAAGGGCCGAATCGGGATTGTCTCCAAATCAGGGACATTAACCTACGAAGCAGTTGCTCAAACAATGAGCATCGATGAAGGTCAGTCAACCTGTGTTGGTATTGGTGGAGACCCTGTCAACGGAACGGGTTTCATTGAATGCCTCGCAGCATTCGAAGCAGATTCACAAACCGAAGCCATCGTTATGATTGGTGAAATCGGTGGAAATGCAGAACAAGAAGCAGCAGCTTGGGCAAAAGAAAATGTCACAAAACCAATCGTTGGTTTCGTTGCTGGTGCAACTGCACCACCTGGTAAGCGAATGGGGCACGCTGGAGCTATTATTTCAGGTGGAAAGGGAACAGCAGAAGAGAAATTCGAAGCATTTGAGGCAGCAGGAATTGCTTGCGCTCGAGATCCATCCGAACTCGGAGCAGTCTTACTTGAATCCCTCAAAGCAGCAGGCTTACGCTGAGGGTTCCCATGGAATCAACTTGGAATGAGCCGATTATTGCGCATTACAAGTCGAACACGATACATCTTGATTGGCTCTTAAAGCCAAGCCAACATCAGTTCAGATGGAGAACTTTCGAAGGCAGATGGCTGACTTCAAAGAGACGAATAAGGAACCATGAAACATTAATGAAAGCCATTGGGAAGAATTTCCCGAGCGATTTGTATGTCTCAACTTCTTCATGGTTGAATCCAATAGACCTGCCTCGCTTACGAGATAATGACCTATCTCATCCTATCTTGCTCGATCATCTTATTGTGTTTGATATTGATGTGGCACCATTGAGTATGAAAAATTTGGAAAAAGCTAAGGAGATTGCAAAAGGAGTTCACTCATTTGTTATGTTGAATGAATCCGTTGATTTCGTTCATGCAACATTCTCAGGAAGTAAAGGATTTCATCTCATCTACAGAGACACAGACCGTGAGAAGTTCGGTATTCCTGATCCTAAACAACGAGAGGAAACAGTACGTCAAGAGCGCAAGGATTTACTTTCCCGAGTCTTAGAGCAAGGTTTTGAAGTCGATGAACGCATCACTGCAGATACGCGCAGAATCATCCGTTTGCCAGGATCCATTCATGGAAAGACTGGTTTTCAATGCACAAGCATAGATGCGAATCAATTCGATATGCCTCTGACTCAACTACTAGAGCAAATACCTAAGATTGATCATGCCGTAATCATCCCAAAGAAAGCTAAAGTGATTGTCAAAACACCAGTAAAAGAAAAAAAAGAAGATGTTGTTGAGCATGAGCACTCCTATATGATGGAGGTTAGCAATCACTTACCTGGGACTAAGGATAGAAGTGCACTACTCTTTTGGACACCTCACTCATGGGGCACAGATGCCGAATGCTTTGAACGTTTAAACACGTTAATTAAGATCGAAAACCTCAGTTTTAGTGCTATTTTTTCCGATGGTGAAAGGATTCTTTTCATTTGCCCTGAATCTATCACTCGGGCAAAAGTAGTAAAAATTCTAAAAGATCTGGGCATGGAGAAATTATCAGAGAATCTAAAACAAAGAGAGCAT
>JABGWN010000017.1 GCA_018645535.1 Methanobacteriota archaeon | reverse complement strand
GGATGGTCAGAAAAACCTTCAGAAGATGAAAGAGCAACAACCAAATCTCTATAGATGGAGGGCTGTATTAGGAGTAGTCGTACTTTTTATCTGCGTAGTGGCAGGATATTTTTTGTTTAAAGACGCCTCTGAAATCATTGAATGGTTCAAAGGATTTGGACTATGGGGTCCTTTCTTATTCACCATTATGCTATCTTTAGCAATCGTTTTGTTATTGCCTACTCCGTTTGTAAAGATTGGTGCTGGAGCGATATTCCCATTCTGGATAGCAGCATTGGTTAACTTCGTTGCTTCGATGATAGGAGGTCTCATCGCCTTTGTCTTGGGCAGATGGATGTTCCGTGAATCAATCCAAGCATCAATTCAAAACGATGTACGAATGCAAAATATTGAGAAAGCTCTTGATCAAGACGCAATGAAAATCTCAGTACTCGTTCGCTTGTCCCCGATTCTTCCCGATGAGTGGCTTAATTACATCATGTCGGCTACTCCAGTTTCGTTACGAGTGTTCTTGCTTTCAAACACGTCCAGTCTTATCTATTGTTTGATTTATGCATATTACGGACACGCACTTGGTTCAATTGCTTTGAGTCGGTCTGGGATGGGTGGATTAGGTAATTCCCCACTTGGTCTGTTCATGCTCCTACTTGGCATAGTTGCAACCGTAATTGTCACTGTAATTGTTACAAGGACCTCGATTCGAGTTCTTAGAGAATCCATTGGCGAAGAAGAATAATCCTTTTTTTGAATGTGGAGTCAATCCATAGCATTGAAACTTAGGCGACCTTCGCAGAGACGGGGGCGGGGTATGTCACAAGGAACACTTCCAACAATTTATGGTGCCGATTGGGCTCCTAAATCAGCACGCGTTTTCACGCAACCGTTGCTCATCGATGCTGCTCGTGCAGAAGTGATGCGCTTCTTTGCGGAACGTCATGAAGGGCATATATTCCTCGCTGCAAATGTATGGGATCATCTCCATGTTGATGGTCAACAATCCTTTGATGGAGAATCATGGCATTCTTTCTCTGAGCGCTTTGTTAAGGCTTTCAAAAAGGGATTTGCAGCTCAAAACGAACATAAAATCAAGCCTATTTTGGATGATGAAGTAATGCCTCGTCGAAGCATAAACGAGCACCTTGATCGTCGATTAAATCATATCATAATCGATATACGCCTTTGCTTTCGTCGTTTGGCTCATTACATGTCGACTTCCATGGAGAATAGAATGGAATGGCAACGTATGATGACACGAACACGTGCAATGGATGCTCACCTCAAAGACGTTTTCTTCTCCGGAATGGAAACTCCAGATGGTTCAAGATTCGGAGGAAAAGGGTTCCGATCAACATGGCAGGAAGGGGTTGTAGCAATCGCAACTGCATTAAACAAGACAGATGAACCGAATAAAGATCACACCCCCGGTAACGGATATGATGGTGACCTCGTTGCTCCAATGATTCGCGATGTAGGCCTTGCACTTGCAATGGGTGACACCGTTGTCGATGTTATGGCTGCTCAAATGGGCAAAGCAGATTCAAATCAAAATGGTGGGCATGAAGGGGCAGGTGGCCGAGATTTGCACATAGGTGCATGGCATGTTGGAGTCTTACCTCCGACCGCTCCTTTACCCATTGCTAGTGCAACAATGACAGGGCTTGCATTTGCTGCTTGGAAACAAGAACTTGATCGTTTTCACGTTGCTTGTATCGGGGAAGGAGCCTCCTCTTCAGGAGAATATTGGGAATCTTTGAATCTCGCAGGCGCTCGTGGTCTACCAATATGTTACGTTCTTCAAAATAATCAAATTGCATTGGACACACCTCCTGCGAATCAATCTGGTGTTGAACTTTGGGCGGATAAAGCAGTGGCTATGGGCTTCCCTGCTTGGACAATCGATGGTTCCGACCCTGCTGCGTGGCATGCAAGTGTCGCTACAGCCCGTGAATTCAGTATGGAAGGCGGTGGTCCAACGATGGTTCATGTTGAGACGATGCGAGGTTGCGGTCATGCACATCATCATGATGACTTGTATCTTGGTTCAGAAACAGGTACTCCGCCTGGATATGTAGACCGAGCATTGCTTGAGTATTGGGCTGCAAAAGACCCCCTACCAACTCACCGAGAACTCTTACTCACCTTGGGTGTCGAAGAAAGCGAACTTGAAGGAATGGAAAAAGAGGAACAACTTCGTGTAGACAATGCGCGTTCAGATGTAGAAGAAATGGCTTGGCCAGAACCTGAAACTGTAACGAAAGGCATCACCACAATTCACGATGCAAGGACACATCAAGACCAAATCGATGCCCTAATATCACCTTCAGTCGTTGAAGTAAATTCAAATGTTGAACCGATTGAATACGTTGAATCTGGTGGTTGGACCTATGCTCGAGCCATCCAACAAGCGATGGTCGATATTGCAAATCGATATGGTGATGATTGTGTGTTTATCGGAGAAGACATGGAGGTTGCCGGAGCGTTTGGAATGAATATGGCTCTTAAGAACGCAGGTCATCAAGAGAAACTCGTTGACATGCCTCTCTGTGAGGCGATGATTGTTCATACTGGCGTTGGTGCAGCTCTATCAGGCATGCGTCCAATGGTTGAAATTCAATTTGGAGGCTTTGCAGCGCTCGGATTTAATGCATTGATCAACAATGCAGCAATGCTTCGCTGGCGCTGGGGTGCTGATTGTCCAATGACAGTCCGAATCCCTCTTGGTGCCCGCACCCGTTCGGGTCCTTTCCATGCAAATATGATCGAATCATGGTTTGCGAACGACCCAGGCTTCGTTGTACTCGCACCAGCGACTCCACAAGCAGCTTACGAATTACTCGTCGAAGCCGCACATCTCGATGATCCAGTTCTATTCTTGGAACATATTGGATTGTATGGTCTTCGAGGAGGTCTTACAGGATGGGGCCAGAATATCAATCAGATAGTCGACACAGCATCTGTTCATGAATCCATTTCAAATGGAGAACGACATTCGATAGGTAAAGCCTCAGTCATACGAGAAGGAAAAGATCTTACACTCGTAACATGGGGGGCAATGGTTCACCTCGCCAAACAAGTCGCAGAGAATTTATCAAAAGATGGCGTGGAACTTGAAGTCATTGACCTTCGCACAATCATTCCTTTTGACAAAGAAACTTGCATTGCTTCAGTACAGAAAACCGGTAGACTAGTTGTTCTTCAAGAGGGACAATGGCATGGTGGTTTAGGTCATACAATCCAGTCCCAAATTTTGGAATCTACGTTCTATCAACTGGAAGCACAGCCAGTCGTTATTGGAGCATTAGACACTCCAGTACCGTTCTCTCCACCGCTGGAAAACCACACAATTCCTTCGATTGAACACGTGATTAAGGTTATTCAGTCTTTGATGGGATAAGGGCTTCAAGCCAAACAGCAAGACAAGCCCCAAGGGTTGTTGTTAACCAATAAATTGGAATGATTGCAGCATCACCAGAAAACAAGTTCGGGCCAAATGTACGGGCAGGATTCATACTTGCACCGGTATATTCTCCAAAGATGAATGCCAAAACGGCTACTGCTGCACCTACCACGACTGCAATTGGAAGCCAATTGTCAGTTTTTCGGATGATGAGAAGAATTGAGGCCATCAGAAGGAATGTAATTCCTATTTCGATGGCTATCAGTCCAGTCCATGATGTATTTTGATTTCGTAGCGTAGGTCCAGCCCCGTCAAGAAAGAATCCTGCTAATAGGCCTCCGCATAACTGACCAACGACGTGAGAAATAGTGTCCTTGTTCGAAAGGTCACCTCGTCTCCAGAAAGCGATGGACACAGCTGGATTGATGTGGGCACCAGAGAATCTTCCAAGTGATAGGATCATGAGGCCAACAATGAGGCCAAAGGCAAGAGATATTTCGAGGGATGATCGATTGAGTGCAACGCTACCACAACCGACGAAGACCATGGTGAAGGTGCCGATTAACTCGACTGCACCTCGCTTCCACATCGTCAGGACGAATTCTATTCAGAACTTGATGTTATCGAAGAAGATTGGCAGAAGCATGAAAACCCATGATGCGTAGGAAAGATTATGCAGCAAAAGGATGAGTTGATGGGGATTCCTCAACTTATCCACTTCAATGCAATGCTCATCACTGGCGCTTTGTTCATTGGCATCCTGTTAGCAGAATATATTACAACTGATAATTCGATGTACGTTATGGGGTTCATTCTTCTGCTTTCGCTTGGCCTGTTGGTTACCAGTGCAGATTTCTTTATTGAAGGAGCAAAAGGGTTAGCTCGTAGGGCAGGAATCGCTGAGATTGTTATTGGATTGACAATTGTTTCTATTGGAACCTCCCTTCCAGAAATTCTCGTAACAAGTTCTGCAGCTCTCGATGCAGCTGACGATACCGTAGGATCAGCGGATTTTGCCATAGGGAGTATTCTTGGTTCTGTTTTGGTCCAGATAACTCTCATCCTAGGGATTGTTGTGATGACGAAGTCTGTGAAAGTCCGTCCCTCTTGGCTAAATAGAGACGGAATTATCATGCTTTTATCGGTACTTTTACTCCTCTTCTTTGTATGGACAAACAATACACTTGAACGTTGGGAAGGAGCGATTCTTTCCACATTGTACGTAACATACATTGTCTGGCTTTTGATGAAAAGAGAGGCGATACGTCTTGAGGAAGTTGAAGATGCAGGCGAATATGAGATTAAAGGATCCAATTGGAGTTCTGCAGCATACACAATTATGATCATTTTAGGTCTTGGTTTTGCCATATATGCTGCGAACATCCTCGTCGATAAGGCCTGCCATTTAGCGCTAGAACTCAACGTACCTCATTCCGTAGTGGGTACGACTGTTTCTGGTATCGGTACTTCCCTACCTGAACTAACAATCGCATTGATGGCTGCCAAGAGGAGTGAGGGTGTTGCGATTGGAACGCTCATTGGTTCAAACATAACAGATCCCCTCCTCTCTATTGGTATAGCTTCAATGATTCATCCACTATCCATCAGCAAAGCCGACAATGGCCTTACAATGGAGATTATTGCTCCTGCAACAGTTTTAGGTGTTCTTCTAGCCTTGATTTTCATGCGTAGGAGTTACAGATTTGAGCGTTGGGAAGGCGCATGTTTGGCTTTATTCTACCTTGTCTTCTTGGTCGTTTTACAACTCAACCGTTAGTTGAAACAAAATCAAGACTTATGTTTGGTTGCTCTGTGGGGTTGACATGGTCGACTTCCAACTCGATGAAATGCAAGAGATGCTTCGTGAACTTGCTCATGAATTTGCAGTGGATGAAATACGCCCTCACGCAGAGCATTGGGATGAAGAATCCGTTTACCCAAAAGAAGTCATCCAAATGGCTCATGAGATGGGATTACTCAATCTCCACATTCCAGAGAAATACGGCGGGCCTGGACTAGGCTGCATGGAAGAAGTACTCGTCAATGAAGAACTTGCATGGGGAGATCCTGGTTTTGCTACTGCTGCTTATGCAACCGCTCTTGCTTGCGCTCCAATCATAACAGGCGCAACTGAGGCTCAGAAGGAGATTTGGCTGCGAAAGGTTGCTGAAGAAGGCGCTCTCGCCTCCTATGCCGTTACAGAACCTGGTGCAGGCTCTGATGTTGCAGCGATCAAAACCACCGCGGTGAGAGACGGAGATGAATACGTCATTAACGGATCAAAGATGTGGATTACTGGTGCAGGATATGCCGACTTTTTCTTCGTTCTTGCTAAGACCGATCCTGATGCTGGCTACAGAGGAATGTCAGGTTTTATTGTTGAATCCAACAGAGAAGGTCTTTCGCTTGGAAAGAAAGAAACCAATATGGGCCAAAGATGCAGTGACACCCGTAGTATTTCGTTTGATAATGTACGAATTCCTGCCAACCAACTCGTCGGTGAAAGCGAATCGGGTGGTTGGATGAATGCAATGAGTGCCTTTGACTTGAGCCGACCAAACATTGCTGCACATGCAACAGGATTGTCCAGAGCTGCTTATGAGCATGCTTTGCAATACAGTAATGAGCGACAAACATTCGGCAAGCCCCTTCACCAGCATCAAGCAATACAATTCATGTTGGCAGATATGAAAACCGATATTGAAGCCAGCCGTATGCTTACTTGGAAGTCTGCTTCGGAAGCAGATGTCGGGGTTAAAAACACAGAATCAGCAGCCCACGCAAAGCGATTTGCTTCTGATGCGGCTATGAAAATCTCAACTGATGCCGTACAAGTCTATGGCGGATATGGTTACTCAGAAGAGTATCCAGTTGCTCGTTTGATGAGAGCAGCAAAGGTCATGCAAATCTACGAAGGAAGCAGTCAAGTTCAACGCATGATTATTGGTCGTGAAATTACGAAGAACCTCTAGTTCGTCGATCTTCTTGAATATCGAAGGCTCTTACTAAATGATCAACCAAATCTTCTGCTCTATTTAGATCGGGAAGGATGCTCTCTTCGGCCTGTTCAATATTATGATCAAAATCAACGATATCTCCTTCGATATCAAGAACCTGAATCGAGTTGAAGTATTCTTCCTCCTCTTCCCAATCCATTTCTTCTTCCTCATCATCGCTCATGTCAATCATGTCCTGGGTGACTATCATTTCATCTTGGAACGTGAAAATATGTTCCAACTTGTTTCGAGGACATACAATGAATTGAGCAACGAGAGGAATGTCCATCGCCAATTCAATGTCATTTCGTAGGCTAAGTGCGAGCGAAGCCAATTTGTCGCCAATTGGAAGATGGGTTTTTCGTTCATTGATGTTCAGGCAAAGGTTGACAATAAAATCTGAATTCTTTGAAGTCAAATCTTTTTTCCAGGCCGCTCCAACAACTGAGGTACTCCATGTTTTTCTTCTAGAGTGCGCACTCAGAGATTGGTGAGGGTGTAATTGCTTACCTCTCACTTCATAGTGTCTTCCAGAAGTACCCTTGATCCGTACTTTGATTTCTCCTTCTGAATCAGTTTCTACCCAATGGAAGTTATCCATTTTACAAACATCACGGAGAAAATCCATCGATTTTTCAAATGGATTGATGTTTTCTTCCGCAGTCATGGGAATTCTAATCGTCGACTGTTTATGAACAGAAATCTGAATGTACTCGTCCCTTACGCAAGAACATGGCCAAAGCAATTGAGGTGCTGATTATTGCAGCAGGTCTCTCAACAAGACTCGGTCAGCACAAAGCGATGGTAGAACTCAATGGTAATCCCTTAATCCATCATATCGTGAATCGCCTTGAACGGTCTGGTATGACTTCGATTACTTCTGTGACGAACAGTGACCTTCTTGCGGATGTTATGCTTGCATGCCCAAGTGTAAATGTCGTTCTCAATCCCTCACCAGAGTTAGGTCGAACTGAATCAATCCGATGCGGTCTTCTTTCGATGACTGAACGATTGGGCTCCTTACCTAAACGGGTCCTCATTGTTCCAATCGATCGCCCTGGATGGGATGGAGGAATTATCCAATCACTAGTTGGTCTTGGGGTTTCGGCGTTTCCAGTATCCTCTGGTAAAGGGGGCCATCCTCTTTACTTGGAGGAAGATGATATCCGTTCAGTTTATCTTTCAAAGGGAGATGTTCCGCTCAAGGATCTAGTAAACTGTCAAGCAGTAGAGGTTGACTTCGATTCATTGCATCTAAATATCGACACTCCTAAAGATTTAGAATTCCTGAATGCCGCTGCTAAGGAACCTTGGTTCTAAGGGCAAACCGTATGTGTATCAATCCCAACGGAGGGCTATGACCGCAAGGGTACTGGGATGGGTGTTGGAACAGTTACAACACAACTCCCCAGTAGTCCTCGCTTCAGTCGTTGCAACAAAAGGCAGTGTTCCGGGTAAATCTGGCGCTCGACTTGCGATGAAAAAAGATAATTCATGGATCGGTACAGTCGGTGGTGCTGGCTTAGAGAAGAAGATACTCAACCGATGTGAAGAGTTGCTTACTCAGACTGTAACGACATCTGAAGTCATCACATTCGGGTTAAATAAAGGGGCGAAGGGCTATGAAGTTCAACCTCTTGACTCCCTTTGCGGTGGACAAGTAACCATCGCATTGGAGTTGATGATGCCAATGCCACACATACTTTTGATGGGAGGGGGGCATTGCTCTAAAGCTATCTCCAAACTCCTTCCATTAACGGGATGGAATTATTCCGTTCAAGACACGCGTGAAGCCTTTGCCCATCCAGAATTGTATCCCAATGCAGTCGAGTTACACGCAACGGACGTCCTCGATTTCTTTGAAAATGAAACTCCAGAAAGTCTGTCTCGTTTTTCTGATATTCTACTCTTGGGGCACGATTATCAAGAAGATCTTGACCGCTTAAAGATGATTTTACATAGAGCACAATCGAGTCATTCTTCTCTTGATGGAAATGGATTCCCACGTATTGGCGCAATAGGGAGTCGCTCTAAGTGGCAAACCTTTGCATCCGCCTGCATCGATGATGGAATTGAACAAGCATACCTTTCAGAGGTTCGATGTCCAATTGGCCTTAATGTTGGAGCTGATTCCCCAGAAGAAATTGCAATTGCAGTTCTTGCAGAGATTCTTTCACTGCACAAAGGCGTTGATGTTCATTCGCCAACATGGCGAGAAAAGTAGGTCTTGAAATGGTATCAATGGATGAGTCTTGGACTCTTCGAAACGGTTTGGAGATTCCTCATCGTTCAGTACTTGCTGCTATGACCAATAAGCAGAGTCATGATGATGGTTGCCTTTCAGATGATGAAATCAATTTTTTGAAAAGAAGGGCTAAAGGGGGTTTCGGAATTATTACCACTGCAGCATCTCATGTTCAAGAATCAGGGCAAGGCTGGACTGGGGAGATGGGAGTATGGGGCGATCATCATCTTCCTGGACTGATGCGTCTGGCTGATGAAATTCGTTGTTCTGGATCGAAGAGTTTTGTTCAGTTATTCCATGGAGGGATGAGGAGCCCCTCCTCAATTACAGGACAACAACCAGTTTCTGCAAGTGAAAACGTTATTTCAGATTTGGAGGGTACTTCTCGCCCAATGACTCTTGAAGAAGTCAATGAAACAATCACTTCGTTTGCTAAGGCAGCAAAACGATGCGAAGAAGCAGGATTCGATGGAGTAGAGCTTCATGGTGCTCATGGTTATCTCATCGCTCAATTCCTTGGCGATAAGACCAATCGAAGAACGGATGAATTTGGGGGAGATGTTCTTCAAAGAATGACATTTCTCAATAAGATCATTGATGCTGTCCGAGATATCGTTTCTTCCAAGTTCTCTATCCTCGTACGGCTATCACCGGTTTCAGATGATATTGGAATCACGCTGGAAGATACACTAATTGTCTGTGAATCTTTACTTTCTAAATCTATAGAAGGTTTACATATATCGTGCTGGGATGTTTTCGAAGAGCATACTTCGGGACATACACTCACAAAAGAAATCTCAAAATTTATTGATCATCGTATACCGATTATTTCCACAGGGTCTGTATGGACGGGTAATGATGCACACTTTTTACTTGAAGAAGGAGCAGATGGAGTAGGTGTCGCTCGGGTTGCTTTGCCATTCCCTGATTGGCCTCTTTCCAGCGCATCCTTACAATATTCTCCTGCTAAGCCTCCATTTACCCCTCAGAAGTTGATGGATGCTGATCTAAGCCCTCTCTTTGTTGATTACATGAGGAGATGGAAAGGATTTGTCACTGATGGGAGATGAAAATTCTCTTCCTGAAATATGCGAGTTCTTGAACTGATTCACGGATGTCATCGAGGGCTAAGTGTGCTCCTTTTTTGTTAAATCGAGATACTTCAGGATACCATCTTCTTCCAAGTTCTTTGACAGTTGATACATCGATCATCCTGTAATGTAGAAATTCAACAATTTGAGGCATTTCTTTTTGGAGGAATAAGCGGTCGTTCCAAACTGAATTTCCGCATAATGGGGCTGTATTTTCATTCACATATTCACGAAGAAATTCCATTGTCTGTCGTTCTGCTTCTTCAACTGTAACCGAATTGTTGCGGACACGTTCAACCAAACCACTTCGGTTATGATGTCGAGTGTTCCATTCATCCATACCTTCCAACAGCGTCTCTTCGACAGAAACAGCAAGGTTGGGTCCTTCTGCGATGATGTTTAATTCTCCATCCGTAACTATGGTGGCTATCTCTATGATTTTCTCTTTAGAGATGTCCAAACCCGTCATCTCCAAATCAATCCAGACCATGCGGTCATCTTTATTCTCCATAATGACCCCAGCAAGTCAGAGCATTTGAAGTCGGCGCAGAGTTCTTCATACACCCATGCTACGACACGGTATGGCCGATGCCTCCGATGTTCTTGATGCAGTGCTTTTGGAAGTGATTCCAATGCCAAGGAAACCAATTGCTTTTGGCCTCACTGCTCTGATTTGTGGTGTAATCTTCTTTGCATATATCGCTCATGAATTTTCTGCTGATTCGACTTCGAGTTCCGTAATTGTTGAACAAAACACATCCACCGATTGGCGACACTATTCCGTTGTAGCACCAATTGATACAGGAATCAATGTCTACCACGACCATTTCAGTACCGATGAAATCTATCCCAATTGGCTTCTAGAACAGTTGGGCGTGACAATGACTTGTGGTATTACGTTAGAGGGTACTTGGCAAGAACGGTATGAGGCAGACAAAGAAGCCTGCTGGGATGTCATTACGACCAGTGATATCGTCTATTTCTATGGAACTAAAATCATTGGAACCTCACCTGATGGCGGAACAAATATCCACATCTTGGATGATCCCGAAGACGGCCACGGAACAGCAGTAACGGGGGCAGTCCTCGATGCAAATCCGGATGCAGTCATCTTCTTTGTCGAAGGTTTTTCCACCGAAGCAGTTCTTGCAGCATCAAATCAACCTCTTGTTGATATTATTTCAACATCGTTCGGGGCCATCGGTTCTCTACCAGTTCCTGGAATTGAAACCGCAACCTACGAGGCAGTTGTTGTTCAAAATAAAATTCATACAGGGGCAGCAGATAATTCACCATCTCCTGCTATTCAAGATGCTACAGCAGGACCTCCATGGTCGATTGGAATTTCTGGATATGCAGAGGAAGGAGATGACCAAAAAGAAACTATGAGCGGTTCATATCCAGATATCGCTGCGGATTGGACACAACTCTTGCCGAATCATGACGATACTGATGGTTATCATGAGACGTCTGGTACTTCGTTCGCTACACCTAGGACAGCAGGCATCCTCTCCTTCGTTCTTCATCAACTACGAGATGAATTTGGCGATTGGGGTTCTGGTGCTTCAGATCAACGAGGAGGTTATCTCGTCAACGGAGCTTCATCGGATGAATCCTCTTTCACAATGAGAAATTCAGAAATGCGTCATGCATTGAATATGTCTGCCTGGTATCCAACGTTCACCACCTGGGATCCTATATCAGGGACAACACCCATGTCTCCTGTTGCTCCATGCACTCAGGTTGGTTGGGGTGTAGTCAACCTCTCGAATATAGATCCAATCATCAAGCATCTTAATGGGACTGAGGAAATGGATAACAGGCCTTCTGATGTCGTTCTCTGCATGGATGTTAATCAACAGATGAGGGAAGCATATTGGGACGCTTACCCAACAACAGTTGTCGAAACGAATTCATACGTTCCGTATGCAGCAATCTTCAGAGAAGAGTAATCACTTTGGCTCAAAGTCTAGGACGATCTGGCCTAACATGTTCACTCGGACAACCGGATTGAATCCTTTGTGAGGAGTCATTGCAATTGTACGCTTGATTTGTTCAATCGCTTGAGGGGGCATTCTGACGTCAAAGGTTTGGAGGGTTTCGATAAACCCTTCATCTTTCACAAGAGTTGCTCTAACTGGTTTTGGAACCGGTATAGCCTTTGGAATTGTTTCGACCTTTTCTACAACTTCCACCACGTCGTCAGAAATTTCTTCAACGATCTCCTCAACCTCACTTGCCTCAACCTTAGCCATTAATCCAGACGTAGCTTGCGTAACTTCTGCTTCTTCAATCCAGGTATTCAATTCGTGGACTTCTTCAGTATCACGTACATCGATTGTGTGTCGGCGCTGTTGATAGATAAACCCGTATCCAAGAGCCAATAACCCCATCATAACAATGGTCAGAGATCTGTATATTGTTTCTTCAATCAGGCCGAACAGGATAATCAATGAAATCATTGAACCATAAACACCCAATGCTCTTCTCCAACGAACATGGGAATGCCTTGAGTCAAAGCCTGTGATTGCGAGTGCCGTAAGCAATGCAGTAGTGATGAAAAGAGCAAGTTTAGTTTGTTCTTCACCAAGTGCATAGATAACACCTGTAAGGGCGGATATGACCCCTGCGAAGCCCATGTATTCTACAAAGCTGAAGAACTCTTCATCATTCTCCCATGCAAACAATTTGGAATCATATATTTGATCTGTCTTAGATGAGTAGACGATGAGTACAGCTCCTTCAATAAAGAATACAGCCCCAACCAGAATGCTTCGCATCGATTCATCAAGGACATCGAAGGTTGAAAGTTCGTTTCCAACTGTTAATCCATGGAGTAATGGCAGGAACAGAATTGATATTTTGTTTCCCTTTTTGAAAGCATCTTGAGTCGCCCATGCACTAGCGGCAATCATTCCAACTCCGCCAAATACGTTGAATGAAAGAAGGAGTGAAGCCATTGCTAAAAACCTGAGTTGTGCTTCGAGAGGAAGTTCCATCTTGGAAATTGAGTTTTCCTTGGCGTTCATTCCCAGCAATCCTCGTTCTTCTGAAAGCCATAGTCCGAAGATAACAATACCAGACCAGAGCATTGACTTTCCAAATATTAATCCATTGAAATCATTAAGTCCGTCTGAGAATCCAATCATGAAGGAAAAGATGAGTGCTACACTGAGCGTTGGAATAAGTGCTAGATCGCCTCGTATCCATGAATTAACGATTCCAAATAGTACTGCAATGAGTGGGAGCCAAGAAGCAGTAGGTAGGACTGCCGCAACTGAGAAGAGGAACCATATTGCAGGAATCACCCATGGATATGCGTTTTCTATGATTTCGTCGTTCTTGATGTTTGAGCGAATATCAAAGAGACTCGCACTTAGGACAAGCATCATGTGCAGACCCACAATTAATCCAGTAACTTCACTGAACCATAGGACAGTTGGGTCTGTTGCATCTCCCACATTGGATAATACGCTATCGAGAAGGTTGTGTGCTAAGCCATGATCTTCAAGCCAGAACATAGAGATGAATGCTATTGGAGCAATGCATGAAAGGACATGATGTCGATACTTGAAGGCCGTGTAAGCAACCAGCCCATACATGGTAAGGAACAACAAACCGCCGGACTGATCAAACATTCCCAAGATGAGTAAGCCGCCGAGCATGACTTGATCTGCGCCTCTGTTCAGAACATCAGTGTCTAAGCCTCTTTTCGTGATGATGCTATGGACTGCGACTGGGGCAAGAAGGAAGACCATATCCCAAATGATTCCAGCTTTGAATAAGCCACTCCCATGTTCCATTCGAGCTTCAATCATCAATGGCATAGATGCGCCTGCGATAATCAGGAGCATAAGTGTGCCAAGTGCTCGACTTTCAGAGGAAATAACATCCATTCTGTAGACTTCATAGATGAGTAATGACACCGGTAGTAGGTACATTCCTACTACGTAATAATTTGAACCAATTAAAACTGTAGAATCGAGTGTGCTGATTCCAATGGTTATCGCAAGAAGTGCAAATGCTAGAGACGGTCGAGCAATTGTACCATACGATCGCATTTCCGTGGCCTTTTCAGCCTCACCTTTGAGATACCAGGCATTTGTTTCAGCGTCATAGGAATAACTCCCTGCTGCATTAATGGCGATGATATCTAACAATTTTCCAAAGTCCAGTTCAACATCGCGAACAGAGTTGAGCAGTATGTAAACGAGGAATCCAAGAATCATAAATTCAACAGAAAGGCCATTCAAATCATCCGGTTTGAAGGAATCAGGAAGGTTGAGTTTCTCAGACAAAAGCAATCCTGTACTCAGAATAAGAGAGGTAAGGAGGGCAAGTGTGGCATTTCTCTTTTCAACATCATCTCCACTTCGTGCCTTGAGCATGGACTCGTAGACCATAGCAAGGAGGTATCCTACAAAGACCCATGTGACGAACCAATACGGCGAGTCAAGGATTGTGCTACTTAGTGCAATGAATGAAACTGATTGTACATTGCTCCAAATTGAAATCTTATCCATCCTGCGTGCAGTTTCTGCAATAACGACAATACCTATTGCGACGCCGACATTTACTGCTTGGTTTTGGATACTGTTGCCGATTAAATCTCCAAAGAGATATGAAAAAGACAAAGCCGACATTGTTAGATTCGCCACCCATTTACGAGTAGCTTCTGCGAAGAACATCATGTAAGCAATCATTACTAGTGCTACACACCATGGTAAAATCGCTTGGTCGCCATTTAGTGTCCACAATGCAAAGGCAAGTCCGATTGGCATTGCAGGGATTCTGTTCTTTTGAGCCGCAGGGAAATACGCCAAAAGCAGAGTAAGCCAAAGAGCGACAGGTAGGGTGAATACATTTTCGAGGCCATTGTTCCAT
>JABGWN010000159.1 GCA_018645535.1 Methanobacteriota archaeon | reverse complement strand
TCCAGTAGAATGGATTACATCTGCCGAATTAACAGGTGAAATGGAAGCAGCACTCACCTCTGTGCAACAAGGTAAACTTGCTGCAAGTGAATACATGCAACGCATCATCGATCAAACAAATGATCTTGTCACCAGAATTCGTGACCATGAGAGAAGCGATCTTTTCACAAACGATAATTCAATTGGACAATGTCCACTATGTGACAGCACAATTACCGAAACTGCACTTTCATACACATGTGAGAAGAACGAAGGAAAAGACAAGGGATGTACCTTTGTGTTTTGGAAGGACACAAGCGGACGATGGTTCGATAGAACTACGGCATCAAGGCTCTTACAAGAAAAGAAAATTGAGGACCTTCACGGTTTCTTTAATCGAAACGGAGAATCCTACAACACAACGATTACCATCGATGACACTGGAAAGGTTACCTCCGCAGTTTCCTCTGGTACTCGTGCAAAAAATACAGATGAAGCGGTTTGTCCTTGTCCTAAGTGCGATGACGGAACAATCCGAGAAACGGATACTCATTATGCATGCGATAATGATAATTGTAAATTTAGAGGTGTTGGAAAGGAAATTTGCAAAAGAGAAATCTCTCCTGATGAGGCAAAAGCAATATTGGTCGATGGTAAATCATCACTTATCGAGAATTTCATCTCCCGAAAAGGTCGGCCATTCCCTGCATTCCTAATACTCGACGGAAATAAAGTCGGTTTCGAGTTCCCACCAAGAGAGGCTGCTCCAGACGCCCGTAAATTTGAAGTTCAACCTGGCATTGTTGCCATATGCCCTAAGTTTAAGACTGAAATTTATGAGACCGAAACGCATTATCGACCTAAAACCAGCGCATCCGGATGTAAAATCGATATACCTCGTGAAATTGGTAAGAGAGAACTAACACGAGAGGAAGCTAAAATATTAATCGAAAAAGGTGAAGTCGGGCCATTTGATGATCTCATTGCAAAGAAAACGGGTAACCCATATACTGCAATTCTTTATCTGAAAAAGAATCAAAGAATTGGTTATCGGTTCGCTAAACGTTGAAATCGGAAGAAACTTCATGAAGTCAGTCCCATCAAACCAACCATGGACTACGACTATGATGTCGTCATCGTCGGTGCTGGCCCCGTAGGTGGCTATGCATCGCGACTGCTTTGTGAGAGAGGATTATCTGTATTGATGATAGAGGAGCACACCGAAATTGGCCGTCCATTCCAATGTGCAGGTCTTGTAACTCCAAGCGCAATGCATGCTGTTGAAGCCTACGGAACCGTAGTTCAAGATGTCGATGGCGCATTAATCCATGGACCATCAGGCACACTTGTTCCTGTAGGCAAAGATGGAGATTTACGTACCTATGTTGTTTGTAGGAAAAGATTTGATCAAGAAGTTGTCCAACAGGGTTTGAAAGCAGGAGCAGACATAGTACTCGAATCACAACCAACAGATGCAGTGATACATCCTGATGGAGTACTTGTTACAATCAAAAATCAACGTACAAACAAAGAACGTCAGGTTTCCTGTAAACTCTTCATTGGCTGCGATGGCGCCCACTCATGGGTACGGCGAAAATTCAAAATGGGACATCCAAAAGAGATGATGATTGGGTTCCAAACAGAAGTTGTAGGATATGAAGGTAAGAACCGATGGCTCGAGATGTACAGTGGTTCTGAAATTGCACCCGGGTTTTTTGCATGGGTAATACCATCTGGCAATGACACTCATCGAATAGGATTATGGTCAAAGGCAGATATGTTGGATGGAAAAACGATATTAGATTGCTATAATGATTTACTAACACATCCTTTGTGGAAAGAACGATTTGAGAATGTACGTGAAACTGCACGCTATTGCGGACCTGTACCTTCAGGAATGATTCGTCGCCCCTTCAAAGATCGTGTCATGGTTCTTGGTGATGCAGCTGGTATGGCAAAGCCAACAACTGGAGGAGGCCTCGGTCCAGGATTCAAACAAATTTCTTCAATTGTAGACAACCTTGTTATTGCAATAAATAACGACAACCTTACTGAGAAAGATCTCAAATCTGTCACTAAATCATCGTGGCCTAAGATGAAAAAGGAACAAGATAGAGCAAGAGCCCTACGTGATCTCCTCGTATCAACCCGTACAGATGAAGAACTTGACAAGCATTTTGCTAATTTTGCAAAACCTGAGGTTATTGAATTGATTAATTCAGTTGGAGACATCGAAAAGCCAGTACCTCTTGGTATGGCATTGTTACGCAAAGTACCTGCATTTCGAAAACTAGCATTCCAAGCAGGAGTAAAACTGCTCTTCACATGAGGCAATATCGATGGCGAAATGGAATATTATTCACAAAGTGAGGTATCCTCCTTTTGACCATCATCGCTGGAAGGCAGAATCAGTACCAACAATTGAAGAAAAGGTACATACTAATCTAACAACTGAGCAAATTAAGAAAAGGTATCCTGAATTTGTAATTCAAAGTGAAGAGGGATGGTTACTTGAACGGTCCTTTGTGTCGGATGATAAGGAACAGTGGAACGGAAATCCTTCGGTTTTACTCGATGAATCAGCCTTTGTTAATCTTGTCGACCAGCAACGAAACGGGTGGTATATCATCCCTAATAATCTCCATTCTGTTGCGAGAAGATTGATCCACTTCGCAGTAATATTACTCTTAGTAACCCTCACATATTTGTTCATAGAGCCTATACTTAGCGTCATTGGATTACCAAGTTTAGGAACTAAAAGTATCCGATTAGGCTTGTTGGATTATCCTATATTGAGCATTGTCGTAGTACCATTTCTCCTAATGCCGTTACTCTTGAGAATGATTGCCAATTTCATGGACTTAAGAAAACAGCAAGAATATTTTAAAAATCCAGCGCAATCACCAATCATCGAACTTGAGTCGCAAATCCAAAGTGGTGAATCTCTTCGTGGAAAATGTATCATTCCAGAGCGACGTGAAGATTGGAAATCTGTTTCGATTCATTGGCATGTTGGAACACTATCACCTTCGAGAAAAGCTTTAGTTGAATTGTCTGGGAGAAAACTCGGAGAACAACCACCAGTGGGTCTTTCGACACCACTACCTCATCATTGGGAAGAAGGTCTTGATGATGGTACTGCGGGAGGCGAGGATGCTCCTATGGAGAGACAAGACATACCAGGTGGTGTATTCCTCAGACCGATGAGATTTTCAGAGGAAGGTGGTGAACAGATACTCGGTGAAGATGGTAAATTCGAACTCTCACCACCCCCATCACAATGGCCTGGTTCAGTAAACTCTGAATTACTTCGTATTCATTGGGAACTCATTCTGAAAATCAAAAGACAAAACAAAATGCCTCTTCTATGGGTTATGCCGATTCGGGTTCAATTTCCAATCTCGAAAGTAGATTTAGATGATCTTGTTGTTAATGATTCTCGAACTGAACATTTTTTCATTGGCAAGCGTTAGGTTCATGTCCTGCGCTTTAATGTAGAGGCATGGGCAAAAATGGAGCCGCTGCGGTTTTCCTTTCACTGTTAATGTTATCAGGTTGTTTTGGAAGTAGTGATTCTAATGAAGATATCGAAGAAAAAGAAACTATGGCTGTCGCATACACCATCGAAGCTTCATGGGATCAAGAAACTATTACAGGGGAATTAGGAGAGATTAGTGAATTAAATATTCTTCTAGAAACTACAGGAGAAGGAAGTTACACCATAGAACACAGTATTACCCACTCATCGCTAATTGAGGAGGCTATTGAGTGGAGTGTTACCAAAAAATCTACGTTAATCTCCGTTCTACTCTTACCAGGCATCCCTGGAACCTATCTGCTTGAAATCAAAATCTTACCTTCAGAAGGTGAATTGATTACGATGACCAATACGGTGGAAGTTCTGACACCTGATGAAGGCACAACCTCGTTGATTGTACCACAATACATCGTTGCAGAATCCACGATGCTCTTCATCGAAGGCTCAATTTTACACCAGTCAATTGAGTCATGCTATGCTCACATCCTTATTCCAGAAGAAGGTTTTACTCCAGAACCGTATACATTGTCTGTCCAAGATGATGGAACTTTCACTCACATACTCTCGGAATTAGAGTTACGTACTGAGTCGTTTATTGTCACGACATATGCACAATGTGGAGTATACACCATATCGGAGTATTATGGAAACACGACAATCATCATCGAAGCCAACAATGATGTTGATGGTGACGGAATCTTAGACGATGTCGATCTTTGCCCTGACGGAATTGGCGAAGCAGATGGTTGGGCTTCAAATCAACAAAACGATATTGACCAAGATGGATGCAGGGATTTTGATGAGGATCTTGATGACGATGGTGATACCATACTCGATGCCATGGATGGTTGTGTTTCGACCATTGGTTGGACCAGCACGCTAAACAACGATCGAGATAGTGATGGCTGTCATGACGATACCAACGATGATGACGATGATGGCGATGGCATCCTAGATGCCAATGATGCGTGTCAAAATGGAGAAGTAAACTGGCCAGCAAACCTATACAACGATTGGGATCAAGATGGATGTCATGATTTACTAGAAGATCTTGATGATGATAATGATGGTTCTTTAGACGCTGATGATTCTTGCCAAAAAGGGAGGTCGAATTGGGAAAGCGAAAGAAATACCAATACTGATTTCGACATGGATGGATGCTATGATACTACAGAAGACGAAGATGATGATAACGACAGTGTTCCCGATGTTAACGCAACAGGCGCAGACTTAGATCAATGCCCTTACACCCCATTAGGAGCGACTGATGTTGATGAATTTGGATGCGCAGCTGTTGAACGCGATACAGATTCAGATGGTGTTAATGACTTCATAGATCAATGCGAAGGGACTCCTACTGGATTGGTAGTCAATGCAGCAGGATGTGCAGATTTAGATGGAGATGGAGTATTTGCGAATGTAGATATCTGTGAAAATAGCCCCACAAAGTGGACAATCGATGTTCAAGGATGTGCCATTAACCAGAAACCTATCTCTTGGACATCTGGGACTACAGTAAGTGGACCTATGGACGTGGTACCAACCTTCACAGTCCCTACACTTGATGGAACATTTACCTTTCAAAACCAATGGACAGGCAATGATGTTTATCTCTTCATGTTCAAGTACACAGACTCAAGTGGTAACTCTAATACAGGAACATGGGCCACAAATCCGGGCACATTCATTCGTAACCTTCCATCAAACACTCATCTGTTCTATGGCTCATTTGACTCAACATATCATAATGATATAACATCAAGAAAGAGTGATGTTGAATCTCGATTGAATCCAAGTGAAGAACAAGAATGGTCTGGTCGCATCCATTATATCGACATGGATGCCAGTAATATTCAAGGTGGTCTTGGACAGATGATTACAAACACCAATAGTCCATTTTTCATGGGAATTGACCGATTCCAAAGAGCAAGGGAAACTGGTTCAATCTATGCTTGGATTTCTCAAACCAATGACCCGAATCACTATGCATATGAACCACACCAGTGGAATGCTGAATTTGAGCCTGAGATTCGAATGCAGGATTCTGGTATTGATGTTGTTACGTTGTATGATTTCGAAAGACATGCGGGTGGATGGGGCTCTAACCATAATTCATACCGTAATGCCACCTTTACCATGCCCGACAACATGTCATCATATGACACGCTCGAGGTGTTTCATGAGCATGCCTGTGATGATCGAAGCAATCGATTCCAAAAGAGCGATAGTTCCTATGGTGGATGCCATGAATGGGACTATCTTGCCCACCTCTACATTTGTGACGCAAATAATTCCTCATCATGTGGAACTGAATTTATGCGATGGATTACAACATATGGACGAGAAGGGCGCTGGCTTACCGATATCAGCCCATACCTCTTCATGTTAGAGGATGATGAAACACGTAGATTCCGTTACAAAGGTGCAAATAAAGGCGATATGACAATTAAGTTCTTGTTCTCAAATTGGGGCAGTGGAGAACGGCCACATGATGCTACATTTGCATTTACAGGTGGTCAGTTTGATGGTACTTATAACAACGAAAGTCTGTATGATCGAAGTTTAAATTTTACAGTTCCAGATGACACAACCAGAGTTGAAATCATAGCAACAATTACTGGCCATGGATTCCAAAAAGATAACGCTAATTGTGCAGAATTTTGTGACCATGAGCATCATTACTACATCGATAATCATCATGCCTACGAATGGCATCCAATCGTGAGTTCCAATACGGGTTGTGAAAATGAAATCGATAATGGGGTTGTAGCAAACCAATTTGGATCTTGGCCATTCGGTCGTGCGGGATGGTGTGCCGGTCAAGATGTCAAGCAGTGGTCTTACGACATCTCATCATGGGTTGATTATAATGGCCAAGTTAACGAATTAACATATCGTGGATTGTTTAATGGTCAAGAATACAGTCCTACAGGAGAATCGAGTAAAGGTGGTAGAAACATCGTTGCAGAAATTTGGGTTGTATTTTACACCAATTCAACGATTTGATTTGGCGGCAAGCACATCACTTCCGGCAATGACGTTGTCGTATCTGGTGTATCCAAATCATGATAATCACTATTACGTCTTTGAGGAAAGAAACCTGACCTAATGATTGATGTTTGTAATTCCTGTTCAGATGCGCTGAACTTGGTAGTACCTGATGCAGATACCACATTTTCTTCCATCATCGTAGATCCTGCATCGTCTGCTCCTCCAAGCAATGCCATCTGAGCAACTCCCATG
>JABGWN010000158.1 GCA_018645535.1 Methanobacteriota archaeon | reverse complement strand
GTGTGTCTGATTGTTATGTAACCGCCATTCTCCGTTGTATATGATGTGTTGAAACGAAGTGTTTGAGCCTGCATTGTCAGAGACAGCAAAGACTGAGGCATAATTTGGAAGGGTACTTGAATTGGCCCAAACCCATTGGCTCACTGTGAAATTGCCCACCCAATCATCAACATCAACTTCGACGTAATCATCGACTCCATCAAACCATAAACATCCTCCATCAGGACAAGTACGCCAATTTGATGAATTCATATTGTGTAATGTAAGCGAAGCATTCGCATCAATGGAGTCGTTTGTTTCCATTCCAGTGCCTTCATCAAAATTCCAAGCATGAAGAAGCGTAGATGGAGATGGAGGAGTTCCATTTGCCACAAAGAATGCTGTGGAAGGGACGAGTCCCTTACTTTGGTTTGGCCCAGACCATGATAATTTCAATCCGTGAGGCCCTCCGCCCTGGAAGAATTCAGCGCGGAAGTCATGCAATCCAGCAGATAGATTACGATAACCAGATACCTCGCGCATACCGTGGGAACCATAGTTTGTGACAAGACTAACTTCATCAATCCAGAATTCTGAACCATCATCACTGGTGAGGAAGAAGGTCCAGTTCCCTGTTTCCGGTATATCGATAAGGCCGCTAAATCGAGCGCCCCAATTGTTTTTGAAACGGTCATCTAGTCCTGGATATGCAGCATACATTGAGTTGTATTGTAACGAAGATTCAAGGCGAACATGATCCGGAACCCGATCGATAAGCGATGGCATCGAGCCAGTATTGAAACTCACACCTTCATTATCAAAGAATTCGGAATAAATACCCTGAGTTCCATTCCCAGACTCTTCAGAACAAGTTGCAGACATTGCTGCTTCTATCGCTGCGTTACCTCCTTTTTTGGTTTGGGTTTGATAGGACCACGCAAATGTATCACCCGCTGAAAGGGATGGGACGGTTGCATTCCAGTGCTTTACACCACTCGACCAAGAAGAACTCTCAGTATCAAAACCTGAATTCTTTGCCAAACTTGAATCCCAATTTCCATCATTTGAACCCCAAGAGGCGTAGCCCATAACATTGCTAATGTTCGTGACGAAGCCTGTTTCCTCATCAAAGATGACCGTCTGATTGTATGTTTCTGTTAGTGTTGTATTTGCAGCGTAGAGGTCATCATTCCAGAATTTATATCCTGAGCCGTTACGATTTGTCGCCAAATCGAGGACAGTTGTGCCGCGTTGACCAAGGCTATTGTTGGCCTTTTCGATGAGCTGTAAGGCTGTATCAACGGTGTACCCGGTAAGTCTGGTTACAAGATAGAAACCATGCTTTTGTCTTGAAAAGGATTCAAATTCACCGCCAGCCAATGGTCCATAACTATGCGTTCCCCAGAAATCTCCTGCGATACTACTGTTGTATGATCCTCCGAGAAGAGAGAATTCTTGATCGAATGAGGCCTTATCGTTTCCACCACTTACTTTCAGAGGTATTCCTTTGTTTGAAACGAGGTAATTCATATCTGAAACATTGCTTCGATTACCCAACATTTCAAGGAATGGGTATGCGAAGAATTCATTGAATTGATTTCTGTTGATTGTTTCGCCGGTTGGTGTCCCATCTGTGTCGAAAATGAACACACGTTCAAGACTAATATTACGGGCTTCAACAAATGCCCAACCGATGGTCTTACTGGATTCTGATTTGTTGTTGATCAACACCCCAACGTCGCTGTAATCATACAGCGTAAGAGGATCAAACCCATTTGGTACTGCGATTAGCTCTGTTTCCAAATCGAGCCAATCATCATCGATTGTGAACCCCTGAAAGAGATTATCGGCCATGTATTGTGATGTGTTTGTATCAGATTGGAGGGGGGCAATGAAGGAGGAAAAGAGAGTTCCAATCATCAAAAAGGCCAGAGCAATACTTGTTCTTACGCCTCCCATGCACATTCTAAATCGAATTCAAGTTTAGCACTATTGCTTCCATGAGAGGTTCATTTTCAATCAAAATCCCTTATTTTCATCAAAAAAGCACTGAAAGGATATGAAGGGTGGCCCCCTCTGGTGATATTGATGGCAGAGTTATACATGTCCCGTACTTGTAAATGGGGGACTCTCAGAGTCGTCGGCGGTGACGTTTGGAATCACGAAGGTGATGTCCTTATCACTCCAGCGAATAACAGACTTTCTGGTCGTGAAGGAATCGACTACATGGTCCATCAAAAAGCAGGAGAAGAATTGACTCAAGCAACACGTAATATTTGCTTGGAAATGAGAAAAATCAACGCGCCGCCGTGTGCTGTTACACAAAATGTTGTCACAGAACCCTATGCTCTAGCAGACCGATTCAAGCATATCATTCACGTTGTTGGACCAGATTGCCGTCGTCCAAACCAAGATGAAACACGCCGAGATCTCCTACCAGTAACTTATGAGAATCTCTTCAAGACCCTCGATGGACTCGAGGGTGTTGAAACAATCGTTACTCCACCAATCAGTATGGGTGTCTTCGCATACCCTCATCGAGAAGGAGCTCGTTTAACACTCGAAACAATTCTTGCTATCCTCGATGCTGAAGAAGACCCTGGAATCAAAATGTTCACAGTTGTCGTGAAAGAGAAGAACTTCATTTCAAACATGAGAACTGTTTACAGAGAAATCAACGACCTCCTCCC
>JABGWN010000157.1 GCA_018645535.1 Methanobacteriota archaeon | reverse complement strand
GACGATTACAAGCGTATTCTTGAGATGTTTCGATCAGGGCAACCATTTATTCACGACCCGTTTGAAGAAAGAGATGTTAAAGTCATTTTTTCAGCTCTTGAGTACGAGGGTTCCACTGAGAAGTTCCATTTTGAACTTATAGAAGACGTCATTTGAAGGTGAAAATATGCGTAAACTGGATGAAAAGAGAGAAGTTCTCTATGTTATTCGTGCGATGGATGTCCTCATGTCATCCGGAATTGGTCTAGAAGCAACAATTCACAGCATTTCCCAAGGAGGATACGGAATCATCTCAGAGGACTTCAAAGAGATGATGGACAAGGTTCGAAGTGGTGGACGATCACTCGAAAAAGAACTTAAGAGTATGATGACAAAATCAGAGACTGAAGGATATCGTCGTCTGCTTAACATCATGCACATGAATATCACTCAAAATACGGATATAATTGACACCTTGAAAAAACAAGGAAGTCGCATGGAAGAAGAGCGTACTGAAGATGTCAAAAAATATATTGACGACTTGAGTGGCGTTCCAGAATCACTCCTTTCCATTGGAATGATTGGTCCAATTATCCTTGCTGTTTTCGGCCTCTTCCCCCAACTGGTGGGAGATATGGGCAGTTTCTTTGGTATGCCTGAGCAATCAACAATCAATATGGTAGTTAATGCTGGATTGATGCTTACGCTTCTGGCAATGGTCATGATCGGTCTGAAGACCCACACAAAGGATCCAGGATTGTGATACCATGTTCTTTCGCTTACTGGAATCGTTCAATAATCAACCGATGATGTTGTTCCTTGGCGTTGTTGGCTTCGCTATGCTTGGAGGAGGGATTCCTCCAATTCGAGAACGAATTCGTCGAAGAAAAATTGAGAACGCTTTACCGAGTTTCCTTGAAGCCTTGTCCGACACGGTAGGCGCCGGACTTGGTATCCAGGAGGCAATGGCACAGCAAGCAAAAACTGCACCAGCTCCTCTTGGCCCATTGCTCGGAGAAACATTGGTGGAAAGCCATGCAAGTTCCTTTAATGCCGGTCTCTCTAGTTTTGCAACTAAAACCAGATCCGCTCAGGTTCAACGAGTTATGCATCTACTTGAAACTGCTATTGAGCAAGGTGCTCCACTTCAAGAAATTCTGATGAATTTATCAATGGATTATGAGAGACTTAACGATTTGATGAATAAGCGAGAATCAGAACTTCAAGGGCGTGGAATCCTCATTATTCTCTTCATATGCATCGGACTTCCCGGTCTTATTGGATTTCTTGTAGGATTGTTTACTCCTGGATCAAAGGGATTCCAGATTGATGGTTTCCTCTCAACATTTAGCCTCTTCTTCGCAGTATCAAGCGCTGTTGGCGTTGCTGTATCTGGGCGAATGCTCGGTAGGATGAGAGATATAATGTGGTTTGTACCACTCTGGATGACGATGTCCATGTTCTTCTTTTTAGGAGCAACAAAAATGATCGGTGGATGAGGTGAACTTATGTCAGACCAAATTTTAGAACAATACGGAAATGTAACAATCTATACGGAACCAAACCATCCTTCTCCAATTTACCATGTTGAAGGATCTGTTGCACCTAATCCTCATGGAGATCTTGCAGTACTCTTCGAAGATGATAATCTCGAAGAAGTGATGTATAACGGTGGAACACAATGTGTGAAAGTTGCTCATCGAGAACATGGTATGTGCCGCACAAATGTTTGGATCAATGATGAAGCTGGAATGCAAATAGCAAAGAATATTGCCGGTTTCACGAACGTTCCACTCGGAGATGGACCTGGAATGGTGCCAATCTTTGACGGCCGCCTCCCAGATGGATCCCGTGTTAACGGAACCATTCCACCAGTTTCACCAGATGGACCAACACTCACGATTCGTAAGTTCAAGGAAGATCCACTCACGATGATCGACCTCGTCAAATTCGGGACTGTCAATTCAAGACTTGCCGCTATGATGTGGGTTTGGATTGAAGGACTCGATAGCCGACCTGCAAACTTCGTTATTGCAGGAGGTACTGGTTCAGGTAAAACTACCACTTTGAATTGTCTTGGGATGTACATTCCATGGAGTCGCCGACTTCTCACTGTCGAAGATACTGCTGAATTGCAAGTCTACCACGACCACTGGTTGCGTATGGAAACACGAAGGGAACGTCCTGATGGAACACCTGAAGTGGACATGAATGATTGTTTGAAATCGAGCCTACGTATGCGACCTGACAGGATTATTGTTGGGGAAGTCCGTGGACCTGAATGTGCTACGCTCCTTACTGCAATGAATACAGGTCACGACGGTTCCTTTGGAAGCCTTCACGCAAACACTGCTCAAGAAACGGTAACCCGAATGATTAATCCACCAATGAATGTACCTCCAATTATGCTTACAGGTCTCGACCTGATTATTATTCAAGCACGATTGCACGTGAACGGGAAAACTGCACGTAAAATTACAGAAGTTGCTGAAATCGCAGGGATGGAAGGTTCAAAACCACGTCTCAACACAATATGGAAGTACAATGCTCATACAGATCAAATCGAAGAAACTGGAATTCCTTCCAACCTCAGAGAAGTCATTTGTAGAGCAGCAGGTGTAACGCCTGATGTGTTCGAGAAGCACGTTAATCAACGACAGCAGATCATTGAAGATTTGGTTGCTCGTGGAATCTCTGACATTCAATCTGTAACAACTGTCGTGCAGAACTTCTATGCTCAGAACACTCATTGATTGTCTTGAAGTCTGAGTCGAGATAGCAAAGCATCGACACGGTCAATCTTACCACGAACATGGCCAACACGGTCTGAAGCATCTGCAACAGAATCTGCAAGTTCTAATTCAGGCTCTTCTTTCTCAACCTGTTTTGGTTTGAATGTGGCTGCCAAAGCTCTTAGTTCAGCAACGATCGCATCGACTTGATCATCACTGACAAGAATACCTGGCGCTAACCGTGGGATTTGATTTGGAGTAAGATATCCTAATTCAGTCCCAATAATTCCTGCACATGCAAGGACTCGAGGGCGTAATTCACTGGTATTGACAAGATAACCTTTGGATTCTAGGAAACGAATAATCAGGCTTTGTTGTCCTTCAGAAAAGTCACCTTCACTCGATTCAAGTACAGTCTCAACAAGGGATTCAAACGAACCAAGATTTCTTTCCAGTCGCTCAATTGTGCGACGACTTTGGTCTGGAAGATGAATTGCGCCGTGATAGAGAATTCTCAACAAGCGGTTCTTTCGAGCTGCAATAGGATCCTGTAACTCTTCCGCCTCACTGATCTCAAGATGTAAATCAAACAAAGCGTGAAGTCGACCAGATACAGCAGGGCTCCTCAAGTCCAAGCCTTTGGAACGGGCTTCTTCTTCAAATTCCATTCGTGCCTGAACTAAGTTTCCTTTTTGTCCAGCCACAATTTCTGGGATACGTTCTCTCATGTGAGGCCGGATTTGTTCAAACATTCGAATCGCTTCACGTTCCGACCAAGAACCTGGTTTGGTTGAAAGTGCATTTTGCTCTTGTTCAGAACGATATGCGACTTCCATAATGATGGTTCGAATTGCATCTTGAACACGTTGCATCTCGACAGAGAACCCGTGAGTTGTAAGACCTGATATGAAGGCACTCATATCTTCCATGTCAGTGGTACTGCCAACAAGGAGATAATCACGTGCTGCCGCCTCAACTTCTGCCCTTCGAGCATTGATTTCTAAAAGGGCTGCCTCTTCTTCCAGTGTTGGTTCTTCAAGAGGCATTTCTTGCAACATTGGCGGCACATCTTGAACTTCAGGAAGAGGCGCGAGAGATTGAAGTGAATCTTCTATAGATGCTGCGATGTCGGCAAGAGAAGCATCAAGCCCTTCATCCTCCATTTCTCCAATCAGTTCAGACTCTTGTTCGAACGTCCAACCTTCTGGATTTTGTTCGGTGAATGTTTCGACTTTAGCCTCAATTATCGTGGCTTGAGTAGGAACCTCACTCTCTTCTGAAGGTGATGGAATGTTGATCGTTGGGCCGTTCCTCTTCAAAGAACGCTTGATTGTACCCCAGTTTTTGTGTTGAGCAGACAGAACTCCTGCGACTCGAATTAACAATGTTTGTCGGTTTCCTGAACGTGGAAGTTCCAATGCTTTACACAGTGAATGAAGATCTTCCTTCGATAATTTCTCAAGTTTATCTTCCCTGAGTTGCTTCGGGTCATGATTCAAATGAAGATACAAACGTTGCCTTCGAGTCCTAAGTGAACCAGTTTTCTTAATTCCAAAGACTCCGAGTAAATCACCTAAGTCGCTGTTTAGAATCACACGTAGACCGTCGATTGTCAAATCCCAATCCGAAAGAATCAGGTCACGAATGAGTTGTGCTCGAAGAAATTCAACAGAACCATTCTTCGCTAAGCCATATGCTGAAGCAATTTCCTTCAGATCTTCAAGACGAGCCTGATAGAGTTCAGACAAGAGACTTGAACGATCACTCATAAGGGCACCTAAGCCTCGTTGTCCCCTTACAGTATATGTGGTTTCGCTGTCAACACATGCCAAATCGTTCGGTTTTGAAGGATGAATAAGTTGTTCACCATCATATTTCAATCCTAGAAAGAAGAATATTGGCTAAACCTTCAAACACGTTCGACTCACAGGACTATTTGGTGAATCCATGTCAAGTGCAGAAAAGACAGCCCGTTCTATGCTAAAACAAGCGCATGAATTAGGCAATACTCTTCGCGATATTGTCCGAAGGGATCTTGCAGATGAGTCAAGACGTTTCAACGATACTCTCAACGAGCGCATTCAGTTGGCAAGTGAAGCGATTGTACAGTCAGTCAAAGCCAAAGAAGCAATTGCAGCAGGTGCATCATCGCTCAGTTCACGCTTGGATAAGGCCTATCGAAAATATTCGAAAAACAGTAATCTCGACGAATTTAGAACTATTCTCAGAGAATCATTACACGAGATACATCAATTACGGGAACAACACGAAACAGTTGCCCAATCCATGAGAGAAGCCCAAACTCCAAGCAGAAGTGCAGTTGAAATCGTTGAACGCTTTGCTGTTGAACTTCAACGTGCAGCAGGTTCTTGGGAAGCAACAAGTCGAGAGATTGATGAAATTATTGGCAACCTATGCGATCCAAATCCAGCGGTTTCCTTAGTCGATTTAGAGAAATATCTTCTCGAAAACGGCTTTGAAGTGATTCTTGCAGGAGAAAACCGAACTCCAGAATCAATCGAACAAGCTCGTAAAGAACTCGGTCATTCAGATTCATCAGAATGAAGGTTCATCATTGCCGGGCGTTCTTCATGGAACTCGTCTGGTAATCCGTGGATTCGTCTGTTTGTTGCTTCATGTGGTGACGTAAGAGCCGAAAGCATATTGCCCCATTCTTGTAAGAGATTGATCATTGAAATACGATGTCCGTCGACTTGACCAACACGTTCAGCAGAAGCACTTACTCGACCATCAAGACCTAATGTTTCGATTCGCATCTCCAGCCGCTTACCTGCGTTTTTAACATTTGATTCGGGATCAATCATTGCCCCCATTGTCCAATCATCATTGATTCTTTTTGCTTCTCGAAGGATCGTTCCAACCCCACGCTGCTCGACGTGTACGCCTGTAATCGATACAAGGTGGCCAGGGATACTTTCCAGAATCTTCGACTCGATGCGATATGATAATTCAGCAGATGAGTCAAGGATATGCTCCACTCGCATCTTAGGAAAACCAACTCTCCCAACAAGGAGTGTGAATCCATCGAGTGGAGGTGGAATAAATCGAGCACGTTCTGGAGAACCACGTTGGAGCCCAAGAGTATGACGTCTTGTCCTCGACGAGAGGAGATTATACTGTGAACGCTTCACAACATATCCATCTATTTCACCCTCTAATCTGAGGTTCTCCAAGGCTTCGATTTCTTCTCGACTTCCAGCCTCACAATCTCCAAGATTAACTTCGACAGATGTTTGTAGCATAATATCACGTCGCAGTCGCATCAGTTGTCGTCGAAGAAGTTCATGATCACAGAAAATAATAGCGTTCTTAACCAAATATTCTGGTTTGTCATCACTTACCATGACCCATGTAGGCTCTCTGCGGGGTAACAGGCCGATTATAGAGAACTCAGAAGTTCGGTGTAGATTCCAATCTGTTGGACTCATGGCCACAACATCACCTAAACCATCCGAAAGAATGGAAAGTGCATCATGAATAGTTGGTGTTTGTTTTAGAACAGCATCAAAGGTTCTACTTCGTTGCTCAAGTGTTTTTTCAATTTGCAGGCGTACTCCATCGCCACGCGATGTAGTGGATAGAAACACTAATCGTTCGTTTTCCAAAGTCTCACCTCGGCCGAAACACAGGTCTCGACGTTTTATGGGCAGAGACCACTCGTTAAGAAGGGCACCCTTGTACGAGTTAATGTGCAAGCAATTAGCGAAGCGGAACTAAACCGCCTTGAGGACTTGCGCGAGCAGGTCAATCAAGCGCTCCAGTTAATGATTGAAAACGAGCTCAAAAATGGGGCAGGTGAAGTTGCTGAACTCGCTGGAGAAATGCTCTTATCCGGCGGAAAAAGACTACGCCCCTTACTTGCAATTATCGCCTATGAGGTTGCAGGCGGCAAAGATATCGAAGAGATAATGAATTTAGCACTGTCTTTTGAATTCATTCATACTGCGACACTTGTGCATGATGATATCAATGATGCAGCGAAACAACGTCGGGGAATTACAACACTGCATGAACGAGCAGGACAAGCAAAGGCGATAATCGCAGGAGATTGGTTGTTCGTACATGGTTTCGGACTTGGGGGATTGTATACGAAATCAATCATTGATCTCGTCACAAATTGCTGTGCTAATATCGCAATTTCCGAGTTCATGCAACTCGATCATGTCCTCAACCTCTCTACGTCACCAGAAGATTACTTGCAAATCGT
>JABGWN010000156.1 GCA_018645535.1 Methanobacteriota archaeon | reverse complement strand
TCGATTTGGACTTCCTGTATCGACAACTCATTCAATCATTGGAGGAATCATAGGAGTAGGTTTGGTTCTGGAAGTTGATCACAAAACAGAATACATCAACTGGGAAAAGGTCGGTCAAGTCGTCATGAGTTGGGTTGCAAGCCCTATAATGGGGGCACTACTTGCGTTCTTCTCATTCTACATCATCAAGAAACTCATCTTGGATTCTGATAATCCAGAGGAACGTTCACTTTGGTTAGCCCCGATTCTCGCCTTCCCAACCTTCTTTGTTTTGGGACTTGCTCTGCAATTCAAAGCATTGAAAGGATTCTTCGCAAGGGCTGATAAAAATGAATGGATTGACGACAAGGCCGACTGGTTACCTGCGAAGGAGAATGGTGTCTGGGATCCATTTGCAGACGCTGCATGGCTCCCAATCAACTCACTTATGTTCGCTGCTTTAATCGGCGCAATTGCATCCTTCTGTCTCTTCCTTATTCTCAAGAGAATCGACATCAAAGAAGAGAGCAATGGTTTCCGTGGAGTAGAACGAATCTTCGTTTGGCTCCAAATTATCACAGCAGCATACGTAGCGTTCGCACACGGTGCAAACGATCGTTCCAATGCAATTGGACCTATGGCGGCAGTATGGCAAGTCCTTTCTCAGGATGGCGGTCAGTTGATGGAATCTGCTGATATTCCTCTTTGGCTTGTTCTTCTCGGTTCCGCTGGTATTGCGATCGGTGTCATGACATGGGGTTGGAGAGTCATGGAAACGATTGGAAAGAAGATTACAGACATCACTCCAACACGTGGTTTTGCGGCTGAATTTGGGGCTGCAACAACAATCCTCATCTTCTCTATGCCGTTCCTGGCTGTTCCAGTCTCAACAACACACACACTCGTTGGAGCTGTTGTTGGAGTTGGATTAGCAGGTGGAGCGAAAGCGGTGGACTTCAGAGTCTTTGGAAAGATTGCAGCCTCATGGGTTGCGAGTGTTCCAGTCGCTGCTTTCGGCGCTGCTACAATTTACATCGCATCGGGCGGAGATAATCTCAAGATGATTATTCTCCTTCCAATCGCCTTCATGACCGTTGGTTATGCAATGTGGAAATCTCGAGACAATGAAATCTATGTCGAGGATGCACTTTCAGATGCTGGTGGTTCAAAGGCGGATGGCCCAACTCCATTCGATCTTTTCCACAAGCATGCAGAGGCAGTTGAAGTCACTGTCGAGAAAATGGTTGCTGCTGTCAAGAAGGCTTGTGCTGGTGAAGATGCGAGTCAGGAAATTGAAGAGACTGTTGAATCAGAATTCGCTGCTGACAAGATTAAGGCTGAAATTCGAGAACTTGCAAGTCAAGACCTGAGATTCGGTATTGCTGCTGATTCGGATTCATTCCTTCACATGGTAAGTCGTCAAGACAGAATTGCGGATTATGCACAAAATGTGGCAGAACAACTCTCCTTCCGCCCACTTATGGAAGATGAGACTGCTCTCGAGAATTTGGTTGAAATGGCTGAAATCGTTTCCAAAACAGTCGCTAAGTATGAAGATCTAATTGAGGCACTTCGCCAATACCACATCAGTGGTCGAACGAAGGCTGGAGTCGATGAAGTATACGCTTTGATTCGTGAAGTCAATCTCGTTGAACACGAATCAGATGGTGTTGAAGCAAAGGCTGCAGCATATGTCTTCACCAATGGTGAGGAGCAACCTCTGGCTGCTATGCACATGTATCGTGTCCTACAACGACTCGACGATGTTGCAAATGCTGCGGAGAAGGCTGCAAATGCCCTCTTACCATTACTTCGTCGATGACCGTTTTCTTCAAGTGAGAAGAGAATGAGGCTTGCCCATCCGAGCCGTTCTCAATCGAGGTAACTCAATCGAAGAATCTGGCTCTAGGAGTAATCGACATGGGTATGGATCCAGGATTGAAAGCCAAACTGCAGAAGCAACGTTACCACATTGTTGGAGAACATGGTGGCGTAAAGACCTGCCATTGGACAAAAGAATCCCTTCTTCGTGATCGTTCCTGCTACAAAGGAACATTCTATGGGGTAAAAAGTCATACATGCATGCAGATGTCTCCTGTTGTGGACCAATGCAATCTTGCATGCACATACTGCTGGCGAGAACCACACATGGATACGCTTGA
>JABGWN010000155.1 GCA_018645535.1 Methanobacteriota archaeon | reverse complement strand
CAAATGCTTGGCGAAGGAAGAGCGCCAAACTGGATTGGACCACAACGATTTGGAAGCGGTAGAGCCGTCACTGCAGAAGTCGGAGCACGTGTTATTCAAGAACGATGGGAAGATGCAGCACTCACCTATATCGCAAAAGAAGGAGCAGATGAGAAAGATACTGTCGCTGCATTCAGAGCCCATGTACGAGAACATGGTATAACTGAGGAAGGCCTAGCTCTCGCTCCAGACTGGCTTGGATTTGAGCGACGAATGGTCGAACATTTACTCAAGAATCCTGAAGACTTCATTGGAGCATTTAGGAAACTTCCGAACAATCTCCAACTCATGACAGTTCATGCATTACAATCAGTAGTGTTCAATCGATCACTCAAGAAGCGTCTTGAAAACGGATTGAGTATCACAACACCCGTAACAGGAGATTTAGTTGGAAGACTCGATGAGAAGGGACAACTCGCTGTAAGCAGTTGTGTTACTGTTGAGGACCGAACAGCACCTCGTATTGGAAGAAACTGTGATCTAGGCAGACTTACTGTAACAGGTCCACTTCCTGGACGGGACATACGCACATGTGAAGGGAAACCTGGAGAATTTGAACAATCCGTTCTCGAGGAAATGGATCTTGCTGACACATCATGGATGGTGGAAGCGATTCCACGCTTGACCACGTCAGGAACACGCCGTTCATTGACAACAAACTTTTCTGACTTTTCAGTCGAAGTAACACCGAAGGCTGCTGAAGAAACTCTCGGTGAACGCTGGAATCAAGGTCCTGGTGAAAATAGTCGATGGCATCCTGAAGGAGCCTGTTTGAAATTTAGATTTACACTTCCGAGCGGATCGTATGCTACGATTCTTCTCAGAGAATATATGAGAGGACCTTTAAATCAACTTTGATTCAAAGAAGACCCATCGAGATAACTTCGATTTCGCCAACACCGGAAATGCTTGACATCTTTTCTTCAAAAGCATCAGCAAGTCCTTCTCCATCGTTCATAACGACGTGAACTTGTACGAATTTTAGTCCGAAAGCAAGAGGCTTGATTTCGACGAGTTGAACGTTGTAGGTATCGTCTCCGAGTCCTTGAACGGTTGAAGCGATCATCGATGTATCTACATCTTCCATATCAGCATCAGGATTTACTTTGTATGTCATTGCTACCATGCCCATGTTCTCACCTCAGGGTCCAACGAAGCCGCAGTTCGAGCAAGTGTAAGAGACGCCTTGGTCACGACATCGTGGGCTTCTTCCAATGGAATTGCCGCAGTTAGGACATGGGAAGGCTGTTGAGCCAACTTCTGTCAATGGTATGCCGGATGATGTGCAATTCTTTGCTCTCTCTGTCATATTAGTGCCTCAGTTGTAGTTTGCCCACGACCTCCCCTTCTTTATGGTTGCGTGCGAAACGTAAGCCTTGATTTGCGACCAACGCTTAACCAAAGGCTGCCATCTTTTTGGTAACACCATACGTTGTGAATCCGAATAAATTGACCTCTGGCTGCATCAATAGCATCTTGACCCCACAATTTTACCCGGACCCAACCACTGCAATCAGAGAGAACAACGTGGCGTACTGCCATTGGTTCCTTCTCGACCAGAGCCATCGTTAATGGATAACAACGAATCAGTTCACCGCTGAGAGAATCGATGTAACGTTTTGATTGAAGATCATGGACGATTGTTGGAGCCATGCATCGAACAGACACATTAACGATTATTACTCTTCAGATGAATCTTTCTTTCGACGAACTGTAAATTTGGTTTTTGTTGCAACAACATCATCATCGATTTCATCGCCACCTAGAATTTTGTTGACTTCTGTTTCATAATCGACGAGAACAGATCCTGATTCAGTCTTCCAAGGAATATAATTACGACAAATGAGATACACTTCGGATGAAGAATTTCGAGAAGCTTCAGGCGAATAACGACGAACTGTTGAGAAATGGGGTTTAACTGCATTAATCAATTCTTCAACACCGACGCCTTGGAACAACTTGGTAACAAAAGAACCACCATTGCAGAGTAATGGTAAAGCAAAATCGAACACCTTTGCAACAAGCGTCATCGCTACTGCTTGGTCGATGTTCCACTTGCCAGTGATATCAGGAGAGATATCCGATACCACTGAATTGACCTTGCGTCGTTTTAGTTCAGTAACAATACGTTCTTGAGTCAATGGATCAGTAATGTCTCCCACCAACATCAAAGCGCCATCAACGGGTTGACATGGTTCAAGATCAATTCCTATGACCATTCCAGAAGAACCGACTTCCTCTACTGCGACTTGTGCCCAACCACCAGGGTGGCATCCAACATCAAGAATAACATCCCCTTGACGCATTAATTCAAATCGTGTTTGGATTTGCTTTAGTTTGAAAGCCGAACGAGCACGATACCCGCTTGCCTTGGCTTGTTTACGCCAAGAATCACGCTTGTGATTTTCAATCCAGTGGTCTGCCATTGCAATCCCCTAAACCGAATGCTGGAACTCATGAACATAACACCTTCCCATTATTCATGGTCAAAACGATGAGATGAAGGAGGACAAGTACGTCGCCAAGACATGAGCGGAGTTCGAAAGGCACTGTTCTTGACAATCCTTCTCGCCCTTATCCCTCCCGCAGATGCTATTCGTATCAATCCTGACTCATGGGAGAATTCTGCAGTTGTAAAAGGAGGCTTCACCATCCTTGTTGAAGAATATACGGCGACTTGGTGCGAAAGTTGTGCTCAAATCGATGAGGATTTAGAAATCATTACCGATGATCATGGGAGTCGAATCTCGATGGTTTCTTACCATCCGAGTGATGGAGTCGACGCCTTTCAACCACCTGCTGCAGAACACCGACTCGAACGATTAAAGATACAACATCCCGACCTTGCTGGAACACCTTCGTTCCTTGTCCATAACGGACTGGTACGAGAAGGAGTTGAATCATGGCCAGATGTTCAAAGTGATATCCTGAAGGAAGAATCAAGTCAGCGTGGCTTCACAGAACTGATGGTTACGGCAGAAACAAACGAAACAGAACTCACAGTTACCGTCTTTCCTCCTTTCCATGGATTAGATCACAACAACACTCAGATTAGCATCCTCTTTTTGGAGCACAACAAAGAAGTTGCAGATGAGTTCATCAATCCAGGTACTGATTCCAGAGACAGAGTCCTTGTTGGACTTGCAGAGTTCCCAAAGATTGGCAATCCAGTTTCAATTGATGCGACCATTGTTGCTCCATTTGTAGCGAGTTATCCAATCGAATCAATGGACCAGTGGAGTGTTATTGTAGTCCATGAGTATACAACTGAAGCGTTGGCAAACAAGACCATAACCGATTCTAAACCGTTGGGAGTTGTAGAGATTAGTCTCAAAGATCCCCACAGAGAAGATTCGGCAGAGCTTCCGCTTATTCTCCCAATTATCATCTTTGTAGCCATAGGAACGCTAGGAATTATTTCATCAGGAAAGAAGAAAAAGGTACAAGAAGAGGAGTAAATGTATCAAAAGAGTTCTCTTTTATGGTAATTTATACCGGAATGCGGAAGTTGTTTATGCAAAACACCCATTCATTGATAAGGTATTGTGACAATATAGTATCATGGAAGAAACATTTGAGGCAAACACCCGTGATGACCATGTTAAGGAATGGATGGTGGAATTCATTGCAGTAGTTAACGATACAACGAACCAACATCTTTCAGTTCTCTATGGAACAGACAAAGAAGATGTCCAGAGGGCTTTATTGCATGAATTGAAAAGAATCTACACTGATACCGATCGAATCGATGTAACCATCGTTCGGCTTGAAGAATGCAAATCTGAGGAAGGGCCCATCTTTGAAGGACTCTTTATCCCTTAAGCTCGTTCTCGATAACTGATGATAATGTCTTGATTGTTAAGGAGAATGTAGTTGTCAAACGAATCAACTTCTTCGAGTGTACCGTTGACATCACGATTGAACATAACAAGTTCGTGCGTTGAATTGACCCTGTAGTCAAAGATACCATTTTCATCGAAGTGTTGACCCCAAATATCGAAAAAGACGCCGAGTTCTACATCATCTTCAGTTTGCATTTCTAAGTGGAGTTTACCATCTGAAGAATGTGTGTGGACTACGTGCATGTTCGCCCCCGATTCATTGCATGCGTTGCTATTTACTCCAACATTCTCGGGTACTGTAACAAATTGTTCTTCAATTTGAATCGTGAGATACATGTGATCGTGACGTGTGAGATCTCCATGAGAGATGCATGTGGAAGCAAGAGGGTGAATCTCATCAAGAGAATTACT
>JABGWN010000154.1 GCA_018645535.1 Methanobacteriota archaeon | reverse complement strand
TCCCTTGCTCCGAATGGTCAAAGTGCATTAGCTGCGTTTTTACTTACACCCATCGTTCTCTGGTCAAATCTTACTGATATGCCAGTTGTTACCAATGTGACCATCAACCCAAGTACGCCAACAACCTCAGATGCACTCTCGTGCACCTATGATTATCTCGACCCCCAAGATGATGATGACATCTCACAAACTCGGTGGTACGTTAACGGTGTTTTCTCTGCGACAACTTCTACTGAACTTTCTTTGACCGCAGGAGATGAAGTCACATGCAGTATTTTACCATCCGATGAAGTGAACTTTGGCTTCAGAGTTTACTCTGAGGCAGTCGTGGTTTCTTGAAAAAGGAAGCAAATGCTCTTGAAGTATCGGCTTGTGGTCCAACCATGCAAGTGCAAATGGAAACCTCAGCAGGAAACATCATGATTGAACTCTTTCACGGAAGTGCTCCCGATACAGTGGCAAATTTCGTCAAACTCGTAAACCAAGGATTCTACGATGGACTCCACTTTCATCGAGTCATTGAAGACTTTATGATTCAAGGCGGATGTCCAAACTCAAAAGACCCAATGGCTCGAGGCGCAGGTACTGGTGGACCTGGATGGAAGATTCCTTGCGAAGCATCTGCTCTCGCATTGAAGCACGATACTCCTGGAATTCTTTCAATGGCAAACGCTGGTAAGAACACCGGTGGATCTCAATTCTTCCTCACAACCGTTGCCACACCTTGGCTCAATGGCAATCACGCAGTCTTTGGAAAAGTTGTCGAAGGAATGGATGTCGTCAAGAACATCGAAGGGTGCCAAAAATTGCCAGGAGACCGCCCTAAGGTCCCTCAGCAAATTGTTCGATGCACCGTCGTTGAATGAAATTCTTGTTGTTGCAATAATTCGATGCATTCATAATTCATTGACGCGACCGTGCAGTCATGGGAACCGAACGTGTATTGGCAAAAGCTCGTAAACTTGCGAAGCGATTGGCGGACAAAATCGAGTCACTAAGTGATTCTCTCGAGGATCTTGAATTGGAGTTTTCCATGCTGGTCAAGACCATAGACAAACTCGAATCTAAGCAGGCAAGCACCAAAGCCGTCGCATCTGATGTTCAAATCGATGTTGCTATCGAGGTACAAGAAGACGATGACTTTGATGTTACCAATACCTCTGCACCGAGTGCAAAGGTTCGACGTAAGTTCTGATCAGGCTTCTGTTTCTGCCGCTTCACGCGCTTTGCGTGCAGCTATAAATGAGCGTACACATAGAACAGTGTATGCTGTTCCTGTTAGGAAAAGCATCAGCATTGACGAACTGGCGTAGTTGAGTCCATCGGCCATGACCATGAAGAAGCGAGTTCCGCCAAGAGCTCCAATCAGGCCAAAGGTAACTGCAACATGCATCCAGAGTTTCTTTTTCTCAGGTATCTTAGCCATTTCTCCAGAAACAAGGAGTGCAAGCCCAAGCAAAGAAGGTAAGAATGAAGTAAAGGATTGCGCATCAGAGAGATAGGTCGCAATTAATCCCCAAGAGAGGAGAAAAAGCCCGTAATTTGTTGTTAGATTTGGCATGGCGTTGGTCTGTTCTTCCATATATTGCCTACTGATTGGAGGTTTATGAGTTGAGTTATTGACTTACTATGTCCTTAGCATTTGTTTAATAACATCATTCAATTGTTAAACTCTATGGGAAAACACAATATCGGTAGAAGCCGAATCGTATCTGTTAGTATACCGGAAGACGTTGCTCAAGAACTCGATCGCTGGACTGGTGGCGGGAAGAATATGGGGCGTAGTGCGTGGATTGTCCAAGCCATTCGAGGGCGCTTAGACGTAAAAAGTACGTATTCTCAAACCTACACTCCACCGAGCCCTAAAGCTCCTAAATCAAACGTTGAATTCCGCATTGAAACTGACACTATGGGAGAGATGGAAGTCCCAGGCGACACATATTACGGCTGTCAAACTGCACGTTCTTTGGTTAATTTTGACATTGGTGAAGATGTCATGCCTAAGCCCCTTATTCGGGCATTTGGAATTCTAAAAGCGGCT
>JABGWN010000153.1 GCA_018645535.1 Methanobacteriota archaeon | reverse complement strand
CTACAGTTTATAGAAAGCGCGCTCAATCAAAACCACCCCTCGGTTTCCACTGGAGAATTACAGCGATGTCATCCGCTTTTTAGCCGATGTTTTTGACGCCAGTGGAACTTCTCCAAAGAGTATTTTTTACAATATATCAACGCATTATTTACTCAATAAATTGATAAGAACTCGGCGTTTGTGAAGAATCATGATTATATTCGCTCATGGACTTGAAGGTACGCCTAACGGAAGCAAAATTCAGGCTTTGAGAGCAGCAGGATTTGAAGTTCTTGCACCAGATTTTCAAGGAATGGTTCTCAGTGAGAGAGTTGATCTTCTGGAAACAATCTGTAACCAACATGCCGACAAGAAACTTATCTTGGCAGGTTCAAGTTATGGCGGCCTTACTGCCGCAATTATTGCAATGAGAATGCCGAATCTATTCACTGGACTTCTTTTGTGTGCCCCTGCACTCCATCTGAAAGAGAAACCTGTTGACGAGGATACAATCCTAGTCGCCCCTATCGGTATGCCAACAGTCATTGTTCATGGTATCGGAGATGATATCGTACCTATTTCCTGCAGCCTTGAATACGCTGAGCGTTCAGGGAAGGATATACTACAGTTCCACAAAGTCGACGACGGACACCGCCTTGCTGAATCTCATAGTTCGATTATTGAAGGTGCTAACGCCTTGTATTCACAAACGATTGATTCATGAAACGTCTTGTTCTGGCAACGGTATGAGCGACTCAATGGATTATGCTTCAAGCGGCGTTGATATTGATCTTGAAGGGGCTGCTGTCGCGTCACTAATCGGTTCTCTACAACGTTCCACCAGAAAACCCGGAACACCGGGTGCGCCAGTCGATTTACCTGGTGGCTTTGGGGGGCTTATTGAATTTGGAAACCACCTTCTTGCAATGGCCACTGATGGAGTTGGAAGCAAATTACAGATCGCTACTGCTGTAAAACAATGGGCAAGTGTCGGTATAGACTGCATGGCCATGAATGTGAATGATTTGCTCTGTGTTGGTGCTGAACCAATTGCATTTGTCGATTACATTGCGGTCCCGAAACCAGATCCTGAAGTTCATGCTGCAGTTGGAGCATCTCTAGCAAAGGCCTGTGAATTAGCAAACGTCACGTTGGCTGGAGGCGAAACAGCATCTTTACCCGGGATTGTTACAGAACTTGATCTATCAGGCACAGCTCTTGGATATCTTGCCAAAGATGATGCAATAACTGGCGAGACACTTCAAGCGGGAGACGTACTGATCGGACTTCCATCATCTGGGATTCATTCAAATGGATTTTCTCTTGTTCGAAACATCATCAAGCAAAGTGGGCTTGGCTACGAGGATACTTGTCCATTTAACCCAGAATTTGCTGGAAGAGAAATCACTCGATGGACCGAAGGAAATCCAACCTTTGCAGAGGTGCTTTTGACACCTACTCGAATTTATTGTGATCCTGTCATCGGCTTACTGCATCATCTGAAAGCAAAAAGTGGAACTGTTCACGATGTTCATGGAATCGCTCACATCACTGGAGGCGGACTATCCAACCTTCTCAGATTACATGATTCACTCGGATGGCATATCGATAGCCCTATGCCAATTCCTCCGGAATTTGTATGGCTCCAACAAAGTGGGAACGTTACAGATTTAGAAATGCACCGTACATTCAACATGGGACTAGGAATGGTCCTGGCAGTATCAAAAAATGCATGTGAAGACGTACTAAATTTCCTAGCAGCAAAGAACTCTGGAGCCCAAATTATTGGCCATGTCCACGATGCTGGGCACAATGTTACACATGTGAATTCACAAGTTGTGTTTCAGCACTATTGATGCGGTGCGGTCAAGAAGAGGAATCCATTCCATCAACCATGGCCGATACGTTCAGCGGAGCAGATGATCCTGCTGGTTGGCCTGGACACCTCTGGCTTGAAGGACGAACTGTTGTTCATCTTCAATCCGATCAAGAACGTCCTTCACATATGCCGAGAGGGCCTGTAGCAAAGTCGAGAACTGGTTTCATAAATCCTGCAATGGCGCCTGCTCGAACACGTTCTGTGCTCTTATTGCAGGACGCTCTTGAACATGGTTGGCTCGCAGATAAGCGGCCAATACGGGCTCTTGACGCATTGTGCGCAACCGGGATTCGGGTACGAAGATGGAGAAATGAAATCACTCCTGAATTACAAGAGCGCCTCCATATTACTGCTAATGATCTTGATTCCAAGGCACTTGATTGGGCCCTTTCTTCCGTTCGCAAGAACAGGACAAATGGGTCTTTTCCTGAACTTGAAGACGAACAAATGCCGATTGAACATATCACTGAAGGTGGAATTCATTTCCAGCGTTATGATGCGAGAATGGCAATGATTCAAGGGTCCTTCCAATGGATTGACCTTGATCCATTTGGTTCGCCTGTACAATTTCTTGATACCGCCTTACAAGGGCTTGGGCGCGTTGGTGTTTTGGAAGTGACTGCAACAGATACTGCAGCATTAACTGGATCATCATCGACTTCAGGAATGAGAAGATATGGGCATAATGGAATCGTCGATCATTACGCCCACGATGATGCTGTACG
>JABGWN010000152.1 GCA_018645535.1 Methanobacteriota archaeon | reverse complement strand
TTGTGTGATATCGATTGCTGAGTGTGCGAGATTATGTTGTTCTGTTGATGATAGAGAACTAAGTTTTCGAGAGGGTGAAATTCGTGCTGAATGAAGTATTTCGCTACGGAGATAATTCCAAACACCTGCTAAAAATGCTTGATCAAGGAGAAGATGAGAGAGTTGCCTCCTGCTAAATTTTGGGTTCTGTACTTGTTCGAGTACGTCATCGAATTGAACATTTCTATTTGCTACATCTGGACCGAGTTTAGCAATGTAAGGATGTCCTTCAATCTCCCAAGGTTCTATGATTTGTATATCTGTAGCAGACCAAAGGCATGCAGTATGTGTTTCATTTTGTAATTTTATCCTTAATGAACGATTTGTTTTCTTCGGTTTTGTGGAATTCTTTTGTATTGTCCAACGGCCATAGAGTTGGTTATGACTGTACAGAACATCTTCACCGATGTGGATTAGCATGGCCTTTGAACGGGCTTCAATAGAAATAACTTGATTGCCGAGAAATCGATGCTCCTGCCCTTGAATTGTTGGATAGGGACATTCCACATGAGTAATTGTTGAACCTTCGAGAGCATTTCTCAATCGTTGAGCAGCCCTGTGAATCTCTGGTCCCTCTGGCATGGTCTGCATTCACTAAACATGCGTTTAAACAGATGTTTCCAATGTTGGGTATATGGGAAGACGTTGGACTGAAGAAAGGCGTCTCCAGCGTCAACAAGCCGACTGGATAGTGGGGTATCTCAGAAAAAACGGCCCCCTAACAACCCGTGAAATTATTGAAGCCCTTCGTGACCATGAGCGAAATGTTGAATCTCACATCATTACAAGGGCATTGAGAAAATCTCAATTTATACATTTACAAAAACGAATTGACATCGATGGTGAATCTCACTCTGTGTGGGAGTTTCGTGTTGATGATCAATAAACGTCACGCAGGTAACGCTTTTGTTCTCGCATCATTGTCTGTTCGATGAAATGTGTAGCATCTGATTCGGACATGCCGCCATGTTCGATTGCGATTTCAATGAGTGCTTTGTGAACGTCCTTTGCCATGTATGTCTTGTCACCACAGATGTAGAAATAGGCTCCCTTTTCGAACCATTCCCACACTTCAGCACCATGTTCTTTCAAACGATGTTGGACGTAGACTTTCTCTTCTTGATCTCGTGACCAGGCGGTGGTAAAGCGATACAAGTCGCCACTATCCATCCAACCTTCGATTTCATCCTTGTAGTAATATTCGGTCTTTTCAGATTGATCACCAAAGAAGAGCCAGTTGCGACCAGTTGCTTTGTCATGAACACGTTGTTCCATGAATGCACGGAACGGTGCAATTCCAGTTCCAGGCCCGACCATGATGATATCGATTTCTTTGTCTTCTGGAAGGATAAAGGATTTTGTTGGAGACATGAAGACACCGACTGGTGTTTCGTTGACAACCACTTCATCAGCCATATATTGAGTCGTTATGCCCCCACGTTGGCGATCGTGGTAATTGAACCGGACAATACCGACAGTTAACTCAACAAATCCAGGATGGGCATCATGTGAAGATGCAATTGAATACAAACGAGGCTTGAGACGGTCGACTAATTCAAGGAACTCCTCTGGAGAATACTTTACACTGAATTCGGACATGATGTCAACATAGTCTCGGGTCCAAAGATAATTTTCAATCTCTTTTGCATCGGAAAGGATTGCTTTGACTTGAGAGGCAGGATCGTCTGAAGGCATACTCGTAGAAAGGCCAGGAGGTAAATCTCCTTCTTGTTCTGCGTCCCAATCAACTCCGTTTCTAGAGCGCTTAACAATGCTCATGGATATATTCATTCCCGAGGAAACAACCTTGTTTGCAAGGGACTGGACGAATTTCTTGTTTGCCTGATGGACTTCAAAGTCTTTCTTCAGAGCAGTGTAAAGGTCCTTTTCACCTTTGTGAGTCGTGACAGTGTGGTCTCTATCCCATCCTTGAATCTCAATGAGTTCCTCTACAATATGTGGTGGATTCTCTGGTAGAACACCTAGGGCGTCTCCAACTTTGTAATCAAGCCCAGAGTCGCCAAGATCGAATACGATGTGCCGTGTCTCTTTTTTGGAACCTTCTCCGTTGAGAACATAGCATTCAGTGATTTTAGAACCATAGGGGTTTTTTGCAGACCAGTTACTCATGAACTCACCAATCGCTTCGCGACGTTTTTCCCAATTGTGGCACACTTATCATCATTCTCTTACGGCCATAGCCCTCATACATAGGATTCAAAGAGTTGATTCTCAGAGGATAAACCATGAGCCACGAAGTAAGGTTGTTAGGAACGGGCAATGCCTTCCTACCAAAACAACGACTTCATTCCTTCATGATTCTTGATGGCATCCATATCGTCGATGCCCCCCCCACCGCTCTTGCAAGCCTGAGAATTGCCGGTATATCTCCTGCTGAAATTGAAACTATTTTCGTCACACATCTTCACGGTGATCACGTGTTTGGATTGCCATTTCTACTCCTCGAGAGAAAATATATCTCAGATAGAGAACGGTTGAAACCCCTCACAGTTGTAGGAGCTAAAGGTGTCAGAGAGCGTTTTCAGACACTTTGTCAACTGGCATTCCCTGGTAGTTTAGATGACGCCCTTGATTCAATCGAATTCATCGAAAGCGATCATGGAACAACAAACGACAACTGGAGTTGGGAGCGTTTCGAAGTCCATCATGATGACGCTGTCGATCCCCATGGATATCGATTTGAACATTCGGATGGCGCATCCCTCGTACACTCAGGAGACTCAGGTCCTTGTGACAACTTAGAGAATGCTATTTCTCGTTCACAAATAGCTGTCGTGGAGATGGGCTTCCCACAGTGGGTTCCATCCGATCATCATCATAAACCAAATGATATTCAGTCTTTAGCTGAGAGAAACCCTGATACTCAGTTACTCATTACACATACGTTCATCGATTCAAACAAATCAAGTGGAGAACCGATTTTAACAAATGAGTTCCCAATCCATCCAGGTAATGTTCATCATCTCGAAGATGGGGATACGTGGATTCACGAAAATTCGGCTTGGAATCCTGAAAATTGATTTGATATATTTTGTTCATTTAAGTACCCCTACTTAGCCGTATATCATTTCTAAATAATTCTTTTTTTACAATCAAAATTGATTCCTTCAATCAATTCCTACGGACATCCTTATGAGGGGGGCTCGGACTCGGAGAAACTATCCCAGCGCATGTTTAACGAGGCGTCGCAAAGGGGTATATAATGGAGGAAAAATTGTGAAGGAAAACATCTTCGACACTTTGCTCTCCAGGCCAAGTTTATTTCTCAATAAAGAGATTCTTCATCACAGCCACCGCCCAACCATTATGCTCCATCGTGAGAAAGAAATTGAACGCATTGCATTCAACCTTGTTGAAGCTTTGAACGGTCAGATTCCTTCAAACATGATTCTTTACGGAGTTACTGGAGCTGGCAAAACCGCCGTCACTCTACACGTCACAAAACTCCTGAAGGAGAAAGGAGAACAGATGAGGAGAGATATTACTCCTGTCATGGTGAACTGTCGACAAATTGACACACAGTACAGAGTTCTCTCAAATATTGGTAATTCCCTTCTTGAAGACCATGAGATCGATGAAATCCCATTCACTGGATGGCCAACAGACCGTGTTTTCAAGGAACTCATCAAAAGAATGGATGCTCGAAAGGGCGTCTTCGTCATTGTATTGGACGAAATTGACCATCTTGTTCGAAAAGCAGGAGACGATCTCCTTTACAATCTCACAAATATTAATTCATTCCTCAAAGATTCACGTGCATGCGTAATAGGGATTTCCAATGATTTGAAATTTACAGAATTCCTTGACCCAAGGGTCCGCTCCCGTCTTGGTCAACAGGATTTACTCTTCGCTCCCTATGATGCTGAGCAACTCAAAGACATCCTAAGAAAGAGAGCGAGTGTTTCAATCGCTCCGGATGTTGTGTCGGAAGGTGTTATCGCTCTATGCTCAGCCTTTGCAGCACAGGAACATGGAGATGCTCGTTGCGCCTTGGATTTGTTGAGAGTTTCCACAGAAAAAGCAGAACAACTTGGCGATAAGAAAGTGGAACAACATCACGTTCGCATGGCTCAACATCAGATTGAAGCTGATCAAATTGAACCTGTTATCGCTGCTTTACCAACTCAACAAAAGTTAGTCCTTGCTTCGGTACTCATTAACGAGAGAAATGGACTAAAGAACATACAAACAGGCCAACTGTACGACGTCTATGATCAATCATGTTCTTATCTCAACATACCCTCACTTACACAACGAAGAATTTCGGGAATAATTTCAAATTTGGATATGCTCGGATTGATTACTGCTAGAACGATTAGTCGTGGACGATATGGACGTTCTAAGGAAATTAATTCATGTATTCCACAAAACGTTGAAACACAACAAATACTAACCAATGCAGATGAAAATATGGCCACTGTCTTCAACAATCGCTATCGACAACAACGTCCGCTTTGATTCGTTGTGCTTATATGGATGAGGCAGGTGGCGGATTCATGAGCAGTGAAGAGAACACAGAAGAGAAAGGTTTTTTGGAACTTATTTCAAATCCTTCAATGGGTCTTTCCAAGTGGTACATCGCTATCGGAGCATGGGGACTCGTCCTAGCAGTGCTCAACCTTATCGGAGAAATCCATCCCACATACCGAGTTTCATGGGGAGGACTCTTCACCTTCGAATTACTTGCTGACGCATTCGGTACCAAAGACAATGCTGCTACATTTGTTGCTGGGGATGCTGTTTTCATGATCGCCTGTGCTGTACTCGTCGGCCTTGGTCTTAGGTCAATCAACGAATCAAAAGAAGGTGGAGTTGCAAGTTTCTTGGAATCCATGGTCATCAATGATACATGGCCTGCACTGGTTGGAGGCGAAGGTGGAATGATGCGAGCAATCGGAGCATGGTGTCTTCTTCTCGGATTCGGATTTTATATCGCATTCAGTGTAATGAATCAAACATGGATTGATCTCGGTGTATATTCCGTCTCAATTACTCTGATAGCCTTTGGTTTTGCTCTTGATTCTGCAAGTCGAGCGCCACCTGGCGACGATACAGTCATGTGATTGTTCAACTGAACAATCGTTTGTGACCATTTCGAGATAATAAAGCATCGAAGGCGCCTAAGGCAAGGCCTTGCCAAAGAGCAATTGACCAGCGTAGAATCAAAATCCTTACAGAAAGAGATAGGAACAAATGATTTGTCTTTCCATCTTTTTTCAGACTTCTTGTGATCACACCCAGCGGGCCTCTCCAGAAGAGAAGTTCAATCAATACCCCAAGCATCAATCCTCCAAAGGCAAGGTTTGTTTGCCACATTGAGAGAATATCACCGTCGAGTGGTAAAGCCATTATGATTGGAATAAACGATAACAACATCAAAAGAACGATGGGGAAAATTGAGAATGCTATACTCGCACTCCCAATGAAATCAAAACCCGGTCCATTCCTTTGCCGTGCTGGGAAATGACGTACAATTCGAACGTGAGCGCGTGCATCTCGCCTACGTTTGTGAAGGAATCGTCGTATACCAATTTCTGGAACGTGTGAAACTAAAGCATCTGGTGCATGAATAATTGTGCCTCGATTTGAAAGAAGTCGAAGACTCAATTCCATATCTTCTGCATGATACCAAGAAGGGTCAAAGCCCCCTACTTCGATCAATGCTTCACGGAGAAACATGGAGCAAGGTCCGTTTGCGAGTGATGTTCTTCGCGGCCTGTTACGATATTTGGATGCAATCTCTACGGCTCTGAATCTACTTACAACATCATCATGGGCTTGAAAAACTGTTCTCCCGGTTACAGCAGCAATGGATTCGTTATCAATTGGTTTACAGGCTAATAACATCTGCTCTATCCAATCTGGTTCAGGTCGAACATCGATATCAGTAATGGCAATCCACATCCCTTTTGATTGCTCAACTGCCGCCATACGTCCCGCTGATAAGCCGAGTGAATCTTGATGAATTATGTGGATTGGGACTTCGCCACCTGAATGCTTCTCATGCCATGTGTCGAGTTTTGATTTCGTATCATCTGAAGATCCATCATTTACGGCAATTATTTCCAGAGGACGATGAGTTTGTCGGAGAAGTGAATTAAGACAATCGTCTACCCAATGCCCACCGTCCCTGACACATACAGTCACACTTACCAACGGACTTTCTGACATCACTCAACCTCGAAAAGAATCAGTAAATTCCGGCTACGATGTTTTGCTTCGATATCAAGAACGCGCATTACAACGCCTTTACGCGGTTGTCCGTACACAATAATCGTTCCAAGTGGAGCTGTTGCGAGAATATACATTGGTGCTAAATCCTCTTCTCCATCGACTTCGACTAAAACAGGTTCATCCTGTATCAAAGACCACTGAATGACATCAAGAAGTTCGGGTGTGAGAACGCTTGGCGGATTCTTGACAGTTCGTCTAAGCGAATATTGGTCTGGATTTACCTTTAGTTCATCAGCAAGTTCTGTTCGTTTGGTTTGACCATCAATAAACGCAATATCTGGTTGTATGCCCATATCCATGAGCCCTTTTACAGTGACATCACCGACTGCAATCAAGGCACCATGGTTTACTGGAAGTGATTCAAGCATCGCTGAAAGAGCAACTTCTGGAGCGTCTTCAGGTCCTTCGAATAATTCACCCATTGGTGTTTTGAATTCATCATCCAATACAGCAGGCATTCTCAATGTCTTTCCGTTAAGTGATGGAGGAATCCAAGGATGGCCTTCAGTATCCACGAGTCCATTTCGAATTCTGCTTGAAGAAAGAATCCCTCCAAGTTCATCCATCATGTGAGGTGCTTCAATGATATGAAGGGAAGCAAGTCCATTTTCTATACGTTCGTTGTTTATGTGATGGCATCGTGAAATTGTCTCTGCAGTTGCTACAATACTGTCGGCTAGTTCATGCAGTGGAGCTGGCCCATGTGGATTCTCCAGCACAAACACTTCGTGTCGTTTTGATGCGTTTACTGAAAGCCATGAAAGGACTCCTTCCATTCGATCTTCAAGGGATTCAATCCATCCTCCTTTGGCTTGAGCCATAGCATCGTTCGTAACATGTACTTCAATGAAGTCTGCTTGACGAAGAGCGGTCTGTATCAATAATTGATGACCTGAATGAAATCGATCGAACGTCCCACCGATGAGGCATCGCCGATAGTGACGTTCCTCTTCCATGTTCGTTGATGGAGCCATACGGCATTTGATGACATCGCTTGTTGAAAGGTAAAAAGTGAGAAATCAGCTGTGCCCCGACGCCTAACGGCCTTGTTCATAGTTTCCTCGAAGGCCTGACCCTCGGCATCAGGGCGTACTGTAGGGCCGGTTGGTTGTCTCGATATCATCCAGTAGTCCATCGAGGACCCATAGTCGGCCCGGGTTTCCGCTTTTGCACCGGAAGTCATTCCCCGAAGGGTCGTTCCAGTCTTCGATAGCGGACCGTATCATTGGTATCAGAAATCATTGCAATTTTTCACAGTAGCTCAGTCTGATGTTGCACGTACGGCAGGCAACCCTCATACCAAACCGATATGAAGCCATCGGTTTAGATCTGTATTCTGTTAAGCATCGCTCTTCCAATGAGCAATGCGCTTACATCTGAATCTCCTAAGAAGAGTTCCTCGGTTGAGAAAAGAGGCCATGTGCTTTGATCTCGTGCGAGCCAACCTACAAGGGGATGAATTCTCCCTTGGTGAACTGGTCGTTCGGATTCGAGTGATTGAATCATATCATAAACATCCATGAGGGCTGCCTTTCCTTCACCTTCCGGAACCATGAGCAGATTGATCATCAATTCCTGGTTTGGAAGGAAGCCTGGATGCGATTTACCGATACCGGGCAAACCGACTCGTTCTCCATTGGGTCGAGCGAGAAGACTTGGCCAACTTAATGGATGGGTTGCCAACCATTCACGGCCACTTGATGTTGATAATTGAAGGCTCAACCAATCAGAAGCCCAAGCAGACCACCATTGAGATGGTAAAACGTTCATGCATGAACGAATGAGATCTAACGAGAGAGGGGTATCCTCTCTTATCCGAACAACTGCCTTAGACCATGCCCACAAGACAGAACCCCTTGGATGTACTTGACCTGCTTTGAGATATTGCTCAAACAATACTTTCCGTTCACCAGATAATTCAACTGAAGGAGGGAATAAAACCAATAAAACATCTTCTGGCCGATAAGGAGCATCCAACCAAATTGAAGATGCTTCACTGAGAAGGGAGTCCATCTCCTCTTCAAAATACGGACTTGTAGCAATTATTGTATGTGCAGCAATCGAACCAGACGATGGATCATCAAGCATCTTAGCCACATCAAGAAGTAACGAATTCTCATTTGATAAACGCATCATTAGGACCGAAAATGCTCGTTGCTTCCACTCAGAAGATGTTCTTGCCATACCGTTAATCAAAGACTTGATGTCCATTGAATGAGGGTCGAGAAGGTCAACCCATCCTTGTGCCAGTATTGTATGGAGGCGCTGCCAACGAGATGTGCGTTCAGACATTGGACTTGCAATCCAAGAGGCCAATGGATTTGTTCGTTCTATTGAATTTGAAAACGTTGAGTCTCCGTTTGGATACATCCGCATGGCTTTCCGCACGAGTGCAATATACTGGGATTCTTCCTGTGAAGTATCACTCAGTGTCTGCTCATTCATACCCCCTGAACCATGCCAATCAAGGAGTTCAGCAGCATTATTGGGAAGCAGTTGCCGACTCGTCTCAGGTTCAGTACGCACATTTGAACGGTCCAATTGGATGTTTAACTCCAAAAGATTGTGTAAACGATACGATACAACGGCGAGTTGAGGGGTTCCCTGTAACGTTGAGGTTTTGCTTGAGAGACTGAGAGGTTCTCCTCTCGAAGTGATAAGTGCTCTGCAGCGTCCAGAAGCGAGTAGGCGATCGAGTAAATGCTGTTCATTGGCACCTGCCCATGGCCATTCAATAATACAATCAAGTGTTGTTGATTCCAAAAGCCACTCAATAATACAGGCTGCTCCATTTTGAGATACGCCTTCTAGAAGAATTACATCGACGGCTGCTGATTGCTCTGACCAACTTCGATCACCAAAGTCAGCGAGAAGGGAACGGCGAAGGTGAAGATTCGGTTGCTGGCCTCTCCCCGAGAGTAACCATCGTTTCAATGAACGAATACGAGCGTTTCGTTTTACATTTGATAGGCGGGGATGCCTCCTCCTCATCCAGGTGCTAACTAAATCGACAGGCAGTGAACGATCTTGTGCATAAGCGATTGATTCAGTCATTAATTGCGCTCTATCACCAAGGGAAGAGACGAGAAGGTTGCGATCAACAGCAGATGGTAAATGGGCATAGAGGCCTCGTTCTGGAGAGACCTGATAGGAAGTCCCTTGCACCGAACCTATACTGTGTTCTCCAAGACGGAGTTGTGATGGACCTGATTCTGAGCGTATATTGAGTTCGATCCAAGCGCCATCGGGTACGTTCCAAGCTTCAAATTGCTCAAGCAAACGGAGACGAACAACACCGACTCTCTCCTCACGATTCACCCATGCAGTTAACGTGCCTTCCTGAGGTTCAGGAGGGGAAGTTGTTGATTCAAAATGTTCCAAGTCAAACCAATGTATCTTTTCACCACGTTGGACTGCCCAAAGGCCCCCTTCTTTTCCGATGGAAACATTTTCAGCATTTGATTTCAATAATTCTGTTCGCTTAGGTAATTGGAAGAGTCTCGATTCAGGTGTTTGTAATATCCCCAGAACAATACTTGTGCCATCACTTGAAAGAACGACAGCATTCTTTTCAGAGGGAATTTGGCGGGTGTATTTTTTTAATCTTCCAACGAGATCCATCAGAAGACGTCGGGCACCATCCTCTGTCAAGCGATGCACTGCACCTCGGATTGATGCCCCATCGTCACGTTGTACTGCTCCAGCATCTCGCAGATTACGCATAGCTAGGGAGGCGTGGGGCATTGCAATCCCTAGAGATGTTGAAGCTTGACTCACCGTGCCTCCGCCATCGAGGAGCCAATCTAGAATTCGCCTCTGATAGCGGCTTCTGATAGTCGAGGATGGCACAAGAGGTCACCTTTGCCCTTGCTAAACAGCAATGATTGATAGAGATTACTATAAGTCAAACTAATTACTTACATTTAGTTACCAATTTCCACTGCAAACGTGAGAAATCACTTACTGAACATGCCATTCCGTGTAAAAAATACACCTGACCCAGTCATGAACGGTAACAAACTCTTGCATTGATGGAGGAACGGTTATATGAGTGGCCTCGCTCCTTCGTTACAGCGACATCGCCTAATAGCGAATAGCGAAATCATAGGAGGACAATATAATGAAAACTGTACGCATACGAGAAAAAATCAAGAAATTTTTAGGAGACCGCCCGCGAAACACCGCTGAGATCCTGGAACACATCAACAGCACCATGCGTCATGGCACAACAAGTCAACAACTTGGTAACGTTCTCTCAAAGGACAAAGACATCGTAAAGGTCGGTTACATCAAGCGATCAGGCATTCTCTCCGGTGGATACGATATCTGTGAATGGGCAACAAGAATTTGGGTCCAAGACCACTGCCCTGGATGGTCAGAAGGCACTCCAATCATTATCGACCAACAAGGTAACATTACCATGGGCGATAGTCTAACCAAGAAGTGAATCACTATTCACTCAAACTGATACCGCTTAGAAATAAGTGGCCCTTTACTATCAATGAGCGTAAGCTCTGCTTGTAATGACATTGAAAAACTATCATTTATTGTTCGATTCAAACTTGAAACGAAATTAATCTTCAAGCATTGTTGAAGATATCGAGTGCATCATCGACTGAAGCGCCTTGACTGATGATCGCATGGCAAGCAGCAGTCATTCGGACCGCTTCTTCTGTCGACTTTTGGTGAATGTTTCGACCAGTAGCCGCTCCACGGCAGCCGCTGACGTTGATTTGATCCCACAAGCGTTGCAAAAATTCCTGAGGAGGTAATGTTCCGCCTCCAGAGCAAATAATTCCACATCGCCCTGCAGCCTCTACTGCAATCTTGAGAGATTCAGGTTGAGTCATTCCATCCCATGCACGAGGATAGTTGACTTTTGCAAAGTCAGCACCAATACAGGCTGCAACACCAGCTGCCCCTGAAATCAGTTGAGGGTCTTTCTCATCCGTGACTGCTTTTCCACGAGGATACATCCAAACAACTGAAATCATTCCTTCTTCGTGTGCTTGTCGAATGAATTGAGCCGCTTCGGTCATCATCTCATGTTCGTATTCGCTTCCGATGTATATTGTGTAACCAATTCCGACGACATTAATGCCGTTTGAAACAAGAGACATGACATCATCCATATCCCACATTGCAAGGCTAATTGGATCACGTTGATCGGTGTTAACCAGATGAGATTTAGAGTTGAGTTTTACCAGATATGGAACATCAGGATGATCTTGAGCGTAAAGTGAAATGAGTCCACCTTGTGCTGCAAGAACACCGACAGTGCCTTCTTCATGAGCACGTGCTCCTATTTCGAAGAGATGACCTGGGTCGTTGGATGAGAGTGGAATTTTTACGCCACCATCGTAGAAGTCATCATTCATGTGTTCGATTTTTTGATCACAAGCGAAGAGGTTCATTGAACCAGTGCCACATGTAGCTGCCATCAAGTTATCAAGATAGGTTTCCACTAAATCGTCAGGGACATCTCCAGGAACGCTATGTTCTGCCA
>JABGWN010000151.1 GCA_018645535.1 Methanobacteriota archaeon | reverse complement strand
GAATTTATGCCTATCCTAATTCCTCTATGGCAATGTTAAAAATTACATCTGACGTTCACTGGGTTGATGTGTCCATTGAATCTTTTTCTGATGGGAATATAAGTATGGATGCGCCAAGCTTCGCTCCTACCGATCCGAATAGTATCGATGCATGGCCAGTCTTAGCAAGCGAAGATACTGCTCGTTTTGAAGGGAGTTTGACCTTGCCCGCAATGGATCAGAACGATGTTTATCTTTTGTCTGTCGATGGATGGGTTGACTCGTTACATCGTGTCCATATCGTCATACGAACAACCAATCAAGATTTAGTGGTAAATGTCTGGGAACTCGACCAAGAGACTTTTGAAACTAAATCCGAATATCTGATTACATTCGATCCTCTTTCGAATGAAGGAGAGGTATACCTCAACGTCGGACCTGGTATGCATTTGATAGAGTTCGCTCATGCGGATGAGAATATTCTTTCAAATCAAACGTGGAGTAATGGATTACAAAGCGTATCATACACAATAACGATCACAAAAGTAACCACTGAAGAAGGAGAAGAGCCATGGTTCCCTCCCTCTGATGAAGCTAAACTCTGGGGCTCAGCAGTTCGCTGGATTCTTGGTGTCGCCATGATTATACCTGCTGTATTTCTTTTCTACAAAATCAAATCTACGCGAGCTGAAGGACGTCGTTTAGGTGCTGTGCGTGAGCGATTGAAGATACTCACAGCCCTACTTGATAGTGGCTCAGAAACACCAAAACGTACGAGAAAAACTCTTGTTAAATCACTTGAGGCAGTTGCAACGCTTCCCTGGCAGTCTGCATGTGAATCATGGGGTATTCCGGACAGAACATATTCCACACAAGGGACCTCGCTAGCGATATGGAAACTCGATCAACGACTTTCAAAGGAGCCTGACAGTTGGCCATTACTCATTGGCCTACACACTCCGGATGAGACATGGGAGGTATCTGGGTTCAGATTTGATGCCCCAAATGGAAACCCATGGAACGTGGCTAATGTGGAGCCTAGATTACTTCATCGAGGTGAAGAAATATTCATCGATACAATAGCCAAGGGAACGATGATTTTCTTGACTGTTGAACTCTCTGGAGATGGAGATCAGGTTGATATCGAATTAAATGGACATGTAGACGGGAGCCCGAGAGGTATGAAAATCCCAACGACTCTTTCTCGCTCTTCAGAAGAAGAATGATTATCCATTTACCCTGCGATCAGCAGCATCATCTAGAATAGTTTGTAATTGATCATTTGGGTTAAGTCCCTCTTTCATTGCTTTCAGTTGTTTCTTCTCTGCTTTAGAGATGGATTTCGGCATATGTAATTTGAGAAGAACGATGACATCGCCTCTTCCATTTCGCCTTAATCGTGGCAATCCGCGTTTCTTGATTTCAAGAGTGTGGCCAGCAGAGGACTTGGCAGGGATGACAATATCCATGGTTTTACCATCGATATGGTCGAGTGTGATTGTCGTGCCGAGAACAAGATCAGGATATCCAAGTGGAAGAGACATTATCAAATCAGAACCATTTCGTTCAAACCATGGATGCGTAAGCACTTCGATTTCGACCAGAAGATCTCCGGTCTTACCTTGACCTCGTTCTGCAGGTTGACCTTGACCACGTAATCGGAGACGCGTACCGTCTTCTGCACCGGGAGGTACTGAAAATCTGATTGTCTTTGATTCAACTTTATGTCCAAGTCCAGAACAATCTTGGCACTTTGAGTCGATTGTGGAACCGACACCTGCACATTCACGACAGTCTTGAACAACCTCGTTGACGAAGGGACCTATCTGTTGACGAACACGTACTCTTCCTTGACCTTGGCATGCATTACACGTCGTAGTACTGCCACCCTTGGCACCAGTACCGCTACATACAATACATTCACTTGGCAAATCGAGTTCTATTGATTCATCGCTACCCGAAATAACAGTTGCCAAATCGATGCTATGTCGAACGAGGATATCCGACCCTCTTCGGTCTCTGCGTCTACCGCCTCCTCCGCCTCCTCCGCCTCCGAAGAATCCAGAGAAGAAATCACCTCCAAGCAGGTCTTCTAGATTGATGTTAAATCCACCACCTGAAAATCCGCCAAAGGGATTTCCTCCGGGTGAATCATGACCGAATCGATCGTAATGAGCTCGCTTATCGGAATCAGAGAGCACAGCATAAGCTTCTTGAATTTCCTTAAATTTATTCTCGGCATCCTCTTCTTCGCTTCGATCAGGATGATATTTCCTTGCGAGGCGTCGGAAGGCATTCTTCAGATCTTTCTCAGTTGCAGTACGCTCAACGTCAAGCACTTCGTAGTAGTCTCGCTTGTCGCTCAAAGTGCCACCATTTCATTGGGCTGCGACCACCCACTAAAACCTCACGATGTGTTTAGGATGGAAGAGTAGTTCCACAAGATTGACAATAACGCTCGCCAGGAGGGTTGTTGAATCCACATCCTGAACATCCTGATGTCGTTTCTAAAGAAATAATTTGGCTGGAAGGAGCCTGAGATTGAGCTGTTCCGAGCATTGCCATTGATTCAATTGATTGACTTGCTATGGTAGGCACATCAGGGATTTGCTTCACGCTTTGCTCAGTTGAACTGATAATGCCACCATCATCGCTCATGGAAGTCATTGTATCCAAGTTATCGGATTTCCCATCAGAAGTCTCCTTAACTTTCTGAATTGGGGCCACTGGACGCTGGGCAACGACAGGAGATTGTTGGGCATTGGTATTGAGGCGTTGCATTCTCTTTTGTTCACGTTCTGCTTCAACATCTTTACCAAAAAGCCCATAGATGCTGTCAATTACTCCATCCATCCAACTTTTCTGGCGAATTGAACCAACTGTTGAATCAATTTCTTCACCATCGAAGTTCGATTTTCCAGACAGTCGGTTTGATGCTTTTTGAACAACACCTTGTTCGGTGAGAAGACGAACTTCCAATTCATCATCCTCTTTTACTTGCAATTCAGGAGCCTCTCTGTCAAATGTTCCAATTGTTGAATTGAGTTTATTTTTGTCAAGACTTACATCTGAACTGAGTTCAACATCTTTTTCCCAGACTCCCTTGGATTCAGCTTCGTAAACCTTTTTCATCTTCTTCATAACTTCAAAGCGTTGATATTCGTGATCTTTAGTAACCTGTGTTCGTCTGTAAAGAAAGAATCCAATCAGAGAACCCAGACCATACCAGATGCAAAAGTAAATCCAACTTAAAGAAATAATATCCCCTAACGGTTCGACAACAACTTGCAAACTCGCCATAACGAAAAGGGGCAAAAGAAACAACCCTATGGCCGTGTTTTTCTTTTCCGTCATATCCTCAACTCCAGACGTTGCTTCTTATGTATTCTCTATTCGTGTTCATTAACGATCACGAGATGCTCTTCCTTTTCGAACACAGCCATCCAAAAGCCCGATAGTAAAACCAATGTGAAGAATAAGAAGGCAGATTGGAACTCCTAACAGGTTGAGAATACCTTTTCTTGAAGAATAAAGACCTGATATCAGAAGAGCGGATGTGTAAGCCAAAAGAGGAAAAATCCCCCATTGAAAATTAACCACAAACATCCCTACTGTGAACAGAGCCCCGAACAAAGGAAGGAATTCGCGCAAAACAATTCGAGAAGGGTGTTTCAACAGTACTTTGGTTCTCCAAAAGCCATAACGATGGCTCATGAGATACCATGATTTCAAAGAGGTTCTACGCTTCATTTCAACCGTTATTCCAGGGGTACGATAAAGCGTGAATCCTTCCTTGATCAATCGCATACTCAAATCACTATCTTGGCTTGTAATGAAGTGCTCATCCCATCCACCTACTTTTTCCAAAGCACTCCGTAAATGTAGGGCAAAGGCAGGCGTTTTCGTTTCACCTTCCTCTGTAAACGTAGAAAATTGTCCCGGACCTCCACCAAGAGGATTTTGTAGTGTTTCATCAATAAACGATTCAACCATGCTAGTTTTCGTAGAACTCCCAACTACTTTACAGCCTAATGCAGCAAGTGTAGGATATTGTTTAGCAATACGATCCCATTCGAGTTTCATACGAAGAAGGTGCTCTGGTTCAGATTTAATGTGACCGTTGTACTCAAGAACATGAGTAATCCCCTCAGAAAGATTCTGTAAAGCCATATTTCGAGCATGTGGAACATAACGATTTTCATTATTCAATACGACTATTTCTGGACCGTTACTTTTCTTCGATTCAGCAACCATATCGTTCACGATAGAAACAGTAGAATCGGTGGACCCCCCATCGACGACGATAATCATATGTTCACTCGATGGAAGCGTTTGTGAGATCAATGAGGAAAGACAATTTCCGATATGATTTTCTTCATTTAGAACTGGAATGACTGTCGCGAGCCAAGGGATTTGTGCTGCCGCCATGCTCCGACATCGAAGATGTGGTTTTGACTCTTCACCTTAGAAGTAGGTTGAAAAGCGGATTATGCATCCATCGTCTTATGGACATCAAACCATTAACCTATAATGGCAGAGATGAAGGTATTGCAGTCACATTGACAACGATTTTGAGACCAGGCGATGATGGTTCCAAAATATCACAAGCGGTGATGAATATCTTCCCCGAAGCCTCGCTTGAAAGCATGGAAGAAGAATCATTCCCTTCCAAACAAAATGCTGTCCTTGAGTGTCTTAATCTGTCTTTAGAAAACTTCCTTACACAGATTCGACAACAGGCTATTCTCGACACGGCTATGGATGCGATGGCTAAGAAATTAGACGGGAACACAACTGTATTTTCAATTTCAAGACTGGCTGCTTTTGCAAATAAGATTTCATTTACAAACGAAGAAGTACCTCTCGGAGGTTGCTTTACAATCCGACTGGAAGGTTCAGGACTTGGAGATTGGATTGAGGCAGTTACTTGGCATAACGGTCGGCAAGAAGTTCCTCGCCAACTCAACGATGATTTAGCCATGCTCCAAGACGGAGAAGCTTCAACGTGGCATCAATAACCTAGGCTCTGTAAATGTTGAACGATGGGTAAGTCTGCTTCCAACCAATCAAGTTTACTTGATTCCTCTGAGTTCACCCATTTCATTGACTTATGAACCGTTAGTGTAGAAGAATCAAGCGAATCTTCAGTTGATACGAGGAAGACATGCAATTCAACATGTAAGAAGGGATATGTAAATGACCAAATCCCTAATTTTTCATTGATGGTTGAATCAACTCCCAGTTCCTCTTTCAATTCTCGAATCATAGCCTCTTCGGGAGATTCGTCCGCTTCGACACTACCACCTGGAAACTCCCATTTCCCAGACCCTGGCTCAGAATCTGATCTTTGCATTGCCAAAAATTGAGTATCTGAATGGAAGACGCCAGCAGCAACTTGTATGGACGGCCTATACAGCATGTGTGAAATCACATCGCGAATAAGTTGTATACCGTCAGATGTTGCCAAATGAGTCGAATCTGGAAGATGAAGAAACAAACATGGCACATCAACATCGGATGCATGCAACGCCTCCAGCGTTCGATAATAGGTTTCATTGCACAAGAAGTGGCCGGCATCTGTGGAAAGACTTGGTTGAATTTTCCAAGAGTCAAGGTTCCATCGTTTAACTTGAACAGGGGTCATTAAATCTCCATTTCCACTGATTTTTTCTTTAACGATTTGACGGCCTGAATTATCTGATATGTTCATATTAAGAGCATCTTGAGCTCGAAGTTCAATTCGAGCCTCAGTACATTCACCACATAGACCGAGATGAAGAATAGCGTCCCATTCTCTCGATTCAAGTTCATCCTTTGTCCATGTGGAGCCAGCGACATCTACAGTCAATATTTTCTTTTCAATTGAGATTTCACTACGCCCTGGCCCGAAGGGATTTCTTACTGGAAGAACCGTTGGCATTGAGTTAACAAGTTTTTCAGAGATATTCTCAACATGATCTCCAAATGGCATGAACCCAGTGAGTAAGACTCTCGGCATGTTCAAGCCTAACATCGAATGTTCTTGATTATGATGCAAAGTTGGCAACAGATTCACAAACCAATGGTTCTACCAATGTATGAAGCCTATGAGTTCTACGACTCAATCCAAACTTGCACCATTACGTATGGTACGTGAAATTTGGAGAGAAATATTCCTTGGAGTTGGGATGTGGGGGGCCTTCAGGCCTATTTTCGCAGCCGTTCTAGCAGCAATCCCTGGACTTTTCCTCGGCCAACACTTCAATCGAAAACATCGCAGAGCATTTGATTGGACTTTACTTCAAATCCCATTGGCCCTTACGATTGTACTTTACGTTCCACTCTGGCTATGGTCCATCTATGATGCATGGAGAGATGCAACGATCATCGTATCAGAATCTAAGAAGAATCAAGGCCGCCACAACTGATCTGAAGCTGGAATATCCCCTGACTTCATTCCTTCCATATCTGCTAAATCATCCTCATCGAATTCACTTGGTAAATCACCAGAAAAGAACGCTCCCAAACTTTGGGATTCTACAGCCCAATACATCACAGAGTCGTCGTTATTTGAATGACCAGGATGGTCAGCATCCTCGTGATCTGCTGGTGAGGTGTAAACTAGATTTACAAGACCAAGAAGGTGACCAAACTCATGAATCATTACACTGTTTTCCACTTCTTCTGAGGAGGGCCGATTGAACAAACCATTAGCGTCATCTATTGAATCACCGAACAATGCTATCGTAGAAGCATCAACAGCAACGCCCAGTACGCTATCGTCAGAATAACTGCCTTGGGGCATAATAACGTGCCAACGAAGTGTAGAGCCACTTAGTGGAGAACCATCCATAGTATCATGAGCAACAGAGCGGACTAAATCCGCATTCCATGAAGAAGTTTCTGAAAAAGTATATTCGTTCAGGTCCATGGAGATGCCATTCGGTTTATCACACACTTGTTCAAGTCGTTGTTTTAGGAGAGAAACTGTACTGCTTTCAGGAGCGTACCCAGGGGCATAATCGATTTCAACAACCATTTTCGAATATGTATCGCTTCGAAGGCATGCAAGCGTCAAGCCTCCAACCTTACCCCATGACTCACCATTGATGGCATCCGAGATCTCATCAAAGCAGCCTGCCAAAGGCACAGTAACAAGAAGAGATGCTAAGAGAATACCGAGCAGGGATTGTTTGCTCATGGTCTCTCCATCCATAGGTGCTTATTGAATATCACTAAATCACCATTCCTCAGGCAAATTGATTGGAGAAAAGAGTTGACCGGGACCATTTGCATCCACAAGTTGTTGACGCACTAACTGCTCCCATGAACGTAAAGCAAGAATTCCTTCAATGAGATTCATCTCAGTCTCAATGAGTGTAACACGTATCAGGGTCGAAAGAATATCCATACGATCTTGATCAACAATCTTCAGCACCTTCTCCACATCAAAGGCTATTTGAGAATCGATACTCTCGTCCGGCGATACAATCGCCCAAGGATTAGCAACTTTTTCGTTGATTTGGCCCCCAGTTTTAGAAGCATGTTCGGTCAATGAAGTCATCATGGCTTGAATGTGATGTTGAAGAACGAGAGCGACTTCTACGACTGGCATTGTCAATTGACCAATCAAATTCACCATACGCTCTTGCAACGTAACCATCGCATCGGATTCAGACATGAAGATCCCTTACTGTTTGAGTGAATCGATGTATTGCCATCCGAAATGATTCCACTGTTCTTGCGTCCATCCTGAAGGGAGTCCCGTTGGTGGAATAGGTGCCATTCCTCTATCGTCGCCACCGGATTGACTCGCAGGTACAGGAGCTGTTGTTTGCTGCAGTGGTTGTGGAATTGGTTGAGGCACTGGTGGAATTGCAATTTGAGGTACAATCTTCATTTGCATCTCTTCGACAACGACGTCGGTCTGATCGGCTTCTAATTCCTCATCACCATATTTCATCTTACGATACATAACAAGCATCCACAGGAAAGCAGAGAGTGAAGCAATTGCAACAATGTACATGAATATAGCAAATTGACTGTCGCCTGCTTGCTCTGCGAGTGCATCTCCATCTCGAACGGTTTCTTTCTTGACGATAAGCGGGTCTACAGTCATCCGGTCCATTTCAACTCCATCGACCGTCACAAGTAGTCGGTATTCCTGAGATTCTCCAGGTCCAACTTCTGCAATTACCGGCAAAGAAACAGATGCACTCAAACCGGCGGCTACAGGGATAGTCGTGTTGGATTCTGCGTTCCAGTTACCACCTTCAACGAGGCGTTGAAGAATGAAGGAAAGTTCTCCTTTCCCACCTTCATTCGCAACACTGATTTCGAGTTCTGAGGATGAACCTTGAACAGGACTTGGATTGCTCCATTTGATTGATGTGTCATCATTATCGAAAGAGACACTTGGACCAAGGAGAGCCAATGGCCACGAAGCAAAGGGTTCTGCAACATTGTTGTTCAATGTCTCAAATGGATTTCCAGAAGCATCTGAACCTGAAACCCAAACATCAACGACATATGATGGTAGCAATGTTGTAGCACCCATGTCGGTCAAGTCAATGTTCCCAGTCCAGAAGAACTGATCACCAAATGGAAGTGTTTCAGGAAGAACTGATGCACCACGAGAAATTTCTGCTTCACCTGCACGTATTCTGTAATGAAGAACGGCAGGTCTGTCGAGGTCAAATCCATTATCATCAATCGTTTCAAGCATAACGAGTAGAGAGTTTGCCTCTCCAATAGAGATTGGTGAGCCAGCCGGAACTTCATTCAACATGACTGTCTGAATGGTCGGGTTCGAACTGTCAACAGCCAATCGAACTTTTGGTAATGGATCTGTTTCGTCCATAGCCAGACCGGGCAAATCCGCTAATTGTAGACGAAGATCAAGATGGCCACTGTTCACAGGAGGTACCAAGAGATCAAGACTAAATTCACCGTTCGTTCGAGGTGAAGTTTTCCATACATGGTCAAAGTCTCCAAAGACAACATCGAAGGCACCTGGAGGAGCTGGAGTTTCGTCTTCACTGAACAAAACACGTCCAGTAACTCGTAGAGCCTGTCCAGAACCGATGAGTGTTTCTTCAACTTCATCATTGTAGTGATTTGTTCCATCACGAAGTTCAACTGCTTTGATGTGACCTGATTCAGTATCAAATCTGAAATCATTATCAAGACTCCAGGCATTGTTTCCAAGACCTGAAACCTTTGTGAAACATGGCGTTTCTTCGCCTGTGTTGCAAGGCTTGTCAGTTACACGTAAAACTGGAACGAAGAGTGTCTCACCGTTCGTATCAAAGGATTCTGGGAATGACCAAGTTAATTGGAATCTTGCACGTATTAGGAGTTGGCTGGCATTTCCTTCAAATGTTGAAATCTCTGAATACAGATTCGATACTGCAATGTATTCACCGCCAGATTCTAAGTGAGCCTTTGGCATTCCATTTTCATCTTCTTGAAGTTGGATAAAGATTGAAGTTTCGTCATCATTTACATCTTGGCCGAGTGCAAATTGAACAAATTGAATATCATCCCATCCGTTACGATCGGAAAGAACAACCTGCGCAGTGTACATAACACCAGGATGGAGAGGTTCTTCATCATCATGGCCGACGATACTTGAATTCGTCAAATCGACTTCTGGTTCAAATTCTTGACGTATTTGATACGTCGAAAGATCAGCATCCCAACTCGGCATTACCTGTCCAGGAGCATAACCACATACTTGTGGAGTAGGTGGACAAACGGGTCCACCACCCATAGCAACCTGGTTGTTTTGTCCATCCTTACCAGTAACGAACAATGAGACAAATTGTCCATGAACCAACATTGAATCATCAATGAGGCCGTTGAAGATGTTTAATCCTCCAGCAATTGTTTCAGGAGAAGACAATGTTTTCTCGCTGTACTCGTCTTCCTGAGGCAAACCATCAAAGTTGAAATCATGACAACCCAAAGCGATTGTTGATTTACATCCAATCCAGTAATGAAGACTAATTTGTGTTGGAGGATCCACACTATCTTGGATGTTGACAGTAATACTCTGACCGCCTGGTGCAGGAGGGCCTATATGGCGTTCTTGTCCATCAAACGGCAGAGCACTTAGCACCAAAGGAGAATTCCCATCAAGAACCAAACGTATTGTATTGTAACCTGGATTCGAATATTCAGAACCATTTGGAAGATTAATCGCTTCAACATAGAAAATCATTCCACCAGGTGTGGATTCAATTGGCGATTCAAAACTCAAATTGTAAGAACCAAAACTTGGATTCGATTCCTGAGCGAGTATGACTGGCTGACCGATTGCGTCACCGTCATAGGTCACATTTTGTCCAAGAACACGTAGTTCAAACTCGCCAGCCAATGGAGATAATTGAGAAGATTCGAAATGTATTTTCCCCAAGAAGGAAATATTTTGACCCCCGCGAACCCAATCTTGAGCAAACAGTTGCCGACCATCTTCATCGAACACTTGCATTCCATCAAGTTGAATATCGTTTTCTACACGAAGTTCCATCTTCTCAGTATCCCAGTTGGACACTGCAGTTCCAAAGGAATCTTTGACTGTAAGAATAGCTTCAGTGGATTGTTCATCATCCCAAGACCAATCAACCGTAACAGGAATGCGAATGGTCCGAACATCATTGTTATCGATTGATGAGGTACAATTAGAAACATCGAAGTGAACGATTCCATCTGCATCATTGAGAGAACTGCAAGTATCGCCTTGTTGCCACTTGAAAGATGGATTTTGCCCATGAGAGTTGTTGAGTGCTGCAATGACTTCAGTAACGTAATTTACCTCATCACCATGTGCAACCTTGATGATCAAATTTCGAGCAATCCCATCAGGAGCAGCCATGCCCCCTTCGAAAACAGCATTGATTGCATGTGTGTTCATCTTGTAGGAAACATCGATGTTTGTTATTTTCACACGTCCAGAGGTTTGTGCTTTGATTGCGAGGGGCACTTCGACAAATCCTTCACCGTTATCAGGAATGAAGTCGTTGAAAGCATCTACGAGTGTTGGTTGGAATTCTACATCTTGACCAACAACCGAGTCATCGTTAACGTTGATCGACGATTCATTTAGGAAAAGAATACTCTGCCAGTCGAAAACACCGTCGTATCCAACATCGATTTTTGGCTTGTCAGGATATCCTTCTTCGTAGAAGAGTTCCAAACTATCCAAAACAGGTGTCGTGTATGGGTCTGTTGTCGTCATTGTTACTGCATAACGTAGAGCGTTACCAGCTCCGTCTGTTGAGAAACTCGTTTCAACCATGTTATCTGCAGGTTGCCATGTAGTTCCGTCATCATTTGACACTTGAACGGTAAGTGTGGTTGAAGGATCTTGTGATGCAGTCCATTGAGGTCGGACTTTACCCACTTTTGTCCCTGTAGGCTTGGCAGGAGAAATCCATGTCCCGCTTGTTTCATATTCAGTAGAGTATTCTAAATCCACCCACCAAGATACGGCAGTAGAACCGATGAGTGTGGCTTTCCAAACGAGTTCAGTCCCTGGATGTTGGAAATGAACTGTTGTGTTGGATTCGACTTGAATCCAATGTGTACCGTTGTCTGCAGATATCCAATAATCCACTCGATCACCAATTGAAGCCGCTGACCAGAGCGTTTCCATGTTCACCGACAATACATCTTCAACAGTAGTTATGACAGGCCCAAACCAAGTGGTGGTCCCTGGTGCCGGGGTCGTTTTGTATGTCCAACTTGTTCCAAATTCATGATAGGAAGGCGTACTAGACCATGTCGAATAACCTGAATCAACAGTAAGGAATCGCTGACCATCGTAGAAGAGTCCGTAACCAAGAGAAGAGATACTTCGAATCGAATTCTCTGGAATCAAAGCACTTGCTGTTCCCGAACGTCCCCAAGCTTCAAGTTGATCACGATCATTGTAATATTGACCATCTTGACATCGCATAAAGAAATGAGTTTCATTCATTTCTAAGCCTCGTGCTTGTTGATTACTCACACCACATTGCCATATTGATGAAGAAGAAGTTTGGAATGTAAAGTGCTCATCTCCTCGCTCAAGATTTCCGCTATCGTCTAACTGATAGGATTGTATTCGCCGATTCTGATTATGTAAAATCCAGATGGTATCATCAACTGGATCGTAAGTAATTCCTGTATAGTCGCCGTTTCCTTGCGGTTGGAATGAGTTAATACAAACCCATTCATTTTCATTGGATATATCAAATTCCAAGACACGATGATAGAGGGTGTTTGCGGTTGAACTGTAGAAGTACTTGTACCCTGATAGAACAGCAAAAAGTCGTTCATCATCGGTCACAACCCAGTCCCTGAAGCCATATTGACCATAATAGGACGAGGAATGTTTTGAGGGCAGAGTACATCCGTTTTGATCGAGAGTTATGATACTTTCACGTGTACCGTTGTTTGGATGCAAACGGTGGACAATGTTGTGGAATGAAGTCGAAGACCATGTCGAGAGATACAACCAGTCATGATGACGAAGGATGGCACCTTGTCCTTGAGCATTGAGAGAGTTTGGGGTTAACTTGAGTTGCTGAGAAAAGAGTGCATCTGTCGAATTTGATGTGTAAGGCTGACGGACTGCATAAGTGCCGTTATCCAACCAAGCAGTGCTGGAAGGATTAACATCCTCGTCCATGCTGTGAGCATTGAAGGATTGACTGACATTGGCCATAGCCAGAGTCAGGTCAGAACTTTTGTTATCGGTATTGGATGCTTCTCCAGCAACCCAATGATCGCGAGTTGTTGTCGGGATAGAAGACCAGCCTGTTGCAGATGCTCCAGATAGAGTCATTTGCACATCGGTTACTTCCGCTCCTTTAGGGAGAGATATCTTTGCACCACTGTCGGCATTTCCACCTTGATAGAGAGCGATGTATTCAGTTGTTCCATCACTAAATTCGTAGGTGTGTCGCGCTACTTCTGCTGCTTCTGCATTTTCAATCCAGAGTTCACTGAAGGGAGACATGCTCATGCCCATGAATAGAGAAAGCATCAGCGCTGCTAGGGTTCGCCTCGAGACAAAGTTAGCACTCATTGATTACACGCAGAACTTGGAACATTATCAAGCGTTCCATCCCATGTCACTAAGTTGTTTGACGAGAATCATACCGGATTGGGGAACTTTCACCCCGACTTCCGTCTTGTTCATCATCGTTTACTTCGAACCAATCAACCATCCAATCGCCATCAGTATCCCAGTTCGTAGGATCTGTTCCTTCTGCGACGTGGTCGTTGTTGTAATCCAAGAGGTACCATCCTAACTCGTGTTCACCCACAGAACGAACAGGAGCTGTGTTTGGAGCACCTGTATAGTATATTTCCCATGAATCAGTAATGTTGCCTGCACATTGAATGACATGATTCGTAGTATCTTGTACAAGGAACTCTACATCATTGTCATCAACAAGGTAAGCATACCTGAAATCATTACTTTGAGATTTGTCCATCTTGAGATAATTCCTTACACCTTCATCCCATTGACCGACTCCAAGCAGTAAAGCGCGAAGTTGCCAACCTTCCTGAACAACTTGACCTTCAAATGTCAATCCAGACAATCGTACAGCATTTGGACTTGAAAGAGATTCAGTTGTGATAGCGAAATATTCTTGGAAATTCGTGTATGGCTCATACGCACATCCTGCTCCTGAACAATCCCAATTTCCATCTTGGTCAGGATCGTAATTGGCGTCAATGGCATCACGTGGATCCATCGTGAACCATGCGAAATCCAAATCTGGCCGCTGCAATGTCCCTGCATCGAGTGATAACGGTAAACAAGAATTCGTTGAAGTATCGCACACTCCACCCGTTGCTGGGTCGATCCAAACTACCTTGATTTTAAGATATGATGAATAGTTATCGTTGGTCTCATTCCATGCTTTTGCATATTCATACCAGTCTGGAATCATATCACCATCAGTATCATTATCGCTTGGATTCGTACCGTACTTGAACACTTCACGACCGTCAGTCAAGTTGAAATCCTTGTAATGTTCTGTGACTTGACCATTGCTAACAGTCGTCACATATGCTTCTGAATCTTTGTCGGTATCGTTGAGATCAGGTCTTGTCTCGTTATCCCATTCCATCCAGTTTGTGAATGGAAGTGAACCAATGCCTGGCTGAATCACTTGAGAAGATGGCGTGAATGCACGAGTGTCCCAGTCCCCTTGAACTGCAGGTATATCGAAAGCAGTACGCCCATACCAACCATCCGAATCACCATCGTAATTGACATCCCATGGATTCAATGGATTTGCAGCCCAATGATTTGCAGTCGTAGGATTATCCATGCCGTAGAGTGCATAACAATACTCCCAACCATCTGGAATTCCATCGGAATCTGAATCTGGGTGAGTGGGATCTGCAACGCCAACGAGAGTTCTGTTGAAATTATTTTCATTGAAAGTATTGATCATATCCATTCGACTCACAGACTCAGGTCCTTTTGCCCTGAAATCATCGATCAGAGACTGTCGTGCTTGAAGGAGCGAGAGACCTTGTTCCTCAACGTATGCATTCATCGCATCCTCACCGAAATCAACAATCCCAACGGATGCAGGTACAGAACTTCGATTGAGGTATTTACCCCATGTACGAGATTCCCATTCTCTTAAGTTGGAGAAACGTTCATCCAAATCGATGGTTCCATCTCTGTTGCAATCATAACTGTCGCCATCAGAATCTAAGTTAACATCCGTTTCGATTAGAGGATTTAGCCCCCAACGGTTTTCATTCAAATCCCATGAAGTGAACCAATATTCAAATCCGTCATACATTCCATCATCATCAGTATCAGGATTGGTTGGATCCGTCATTCCGAGCAAGAGGGAGATGAAGACGTTAGGAGGTTCTCCAGATTGCCAGGCGTTGAAGTCATCGAGCAAACGCTTTCCACGAGAATCTTTAGAGATTAACATTTGGAAAACCCGCTGTGCCTTCTTCGTAGGCTGTTGGACATCCCCATCAAGGTGCATAAGCGGCGCATCAACGGGAGCAGAAATTCCATTTTCTGGATTTGATGTTGCTAATGCAAACTCTTGCAGATCAACCAAACCATCATTGTCACTATCAAAAGTACCGTCTCCAGAGACAACTGGGTTTAGCGTCCAAGTTTGGGCTGAGAGATTCCAGGATGTGAAGAGGAGTTCTAATCCATCGATAATGCCGTCACCATCTGTATCGACATTGTTTGGATCACCAGTCGGCCCAGTAAGATTGTATTGTTCTTCACTGATGAAGGCCCCGAAGGATTGCGTCGTAGAAGCAGAAGGCCATTGTTGGAAGGCATATGCAGAGCCGAGGGTCGTTACAAACCACTGCGGAGATGATCGATTCGAGTTGGTTTCTGAGAACGATGAATCAATGAGATTGTATTCCTCCCAGTTTGTCATGCCATCGTCGTCCGCATCGAGCCAGCGGTCACTTGGCTGGAGTGGATTAAGGGTCCAATCATCGTCAAGTATGTTCCAACGAGCAAACCAAATTTCCCATCCGTCTGGCATTCCATCTTCATCGCTGTCAGCCTTGAATGGATCGCATGAGCCTTTTTCGAGAGAGATTTGTGTTGCAAGGATTGCCCCACTTGCTCGTTCTGCAAATGTAGCTTCTGGAAGTCCATAATCGCTGATATTATCGAACAAATCGGTATGGAAACCAGAAGGCAGTTCAATTCCAGATAGCGTTTGATTATTCAGGAACAAATCCGTCGAGAGATGATATTCAAGATAGTTGACAAACATCTCACTTGGTTCCAATACTCCGTTCTTATTAACGTCGTATCCATCACCATCTGGATTCTCAAAAGCGTCTGAACCATTCATTGGATTCACGCCTGTTCGAAGAGGAGACCATGCGCATTGTCCATCAGCCTCCCAACCATCAGGCAAGGTATCACCGTCGGAATCGAAAAGATTCGGGTCTGGAACAGACCAAGTCGCTGCAGATTCTGAACTCTCTCCGTAATCCTCGAAGAGATCACCTGCAATCCCAGCAAGTCGAACTAACGACCATTCATACTCGCACAAATTTGCAAGACCGTCTTGATCAGCATCCCAGCCTGCATCTTCTGCCCGAGTGGGGTCAAGTGACCAATTATTGCCACCATTGAAAGAATTACCAATCCATCTTCGATGTTCTATTTCCCACCCATCAGGCATACCATCACCATCGGTATCCATGACAGTTGGGTCAGTCCCTATATCGAGAGCATTCGATGCTGTATAGAGCGTGCGTGCTTGTTCGCCAAGTGTTTCATCACAAAGGTAAATCAATTGAGGATTGTAATAACAGTCGAAATTTGTTTCTTCTAAGTAATATCCGAAATACTCGGAGCCATCCAAAAGACCGTCTAAATCAGAATCACTCTGATTTGGTAGTGTTGAGTTATAGCCATCATCTGAACGAGCGATGTAACGGTATTCTTCTAGATTTGTCCATAATCTATCAAGAGAACCATCCTGATTCAAATCAAGACCATCGACGTCTCCATCCAACAAAGCATCCCACGGATCTGTGGGATCGAGCCCATAGGCGATTTCCCAGCCATCCGGCATTCCGTCGCTGTCAGAATCGTTTGCCCCTGGATCTATTAATTCGAGGTTAGCAAATCGTCCTGGAGCAGCCCCTGCGAGAACGTATGTCTCACCGTTCTTCTCCAGTGTAGCAAGTGATGCAAGTTCACCCGGGAGTTGAGATTGTGTCTGTAGACCATACACATCGAGATGATTTCCTGCAAGCACCCACAATCCAGCAGATGAACCAACAATTATTTCATCACCTGTTGGTAAAATGGAATGAATATTATTGGTTTTAGAGAGTTCATCCGCATTGCCCCCTGGATGTTCAAGCAAGCCACCATAGGTCATATCATTGATTTCCAAATTTAATCGATGCAACCCAGAAGGGGTACCAATCCAGAGTACTGTTGGATTATCTTCATTCGGTCCATCGAGATACAGTGCCTGCACTTCAGCAGGGTTACCACTTGCTCCAAGATTCAAGGTTCGTAAATCATCAATTCGATTTGAGATCTCGGATGGATTTGGGTCGAAAAAGAAACGCCATGAAGGCGTAGCATCGTCTCTGCCTGTAGCAGATTCTAGCGTCATCAGGCCACGTTCAGTCCCAACGTAGAGAACGAGCCCTCCGCCAGGGACACTTCCGTGGGTAATCTCTGTGACTGTAACTTGCGATTCAGAAAGTGTTGCTTTGAGATTCACACCCAAGTCGAATGTTTGAGAGATCAAGCCACCTGTTGTCACCTCGTATACTGCGCCATCACCATTTGAGCCTAGAGCGATAAGTTGTTGTGAAGAACCATCGATCGCTAGTTGTGTTATCGCAAAGAGCTCTGTAGCCTCGCTGGAAGACCAAGAGTCAGTTGGTTCCAAGAATCCATCAACCTGAATAGCTGCTACATGCATTCCATGTGAAGTCGCTATTGCTACTGAATGAGGGCCGTTCTCAGATTCAACGAAGATTGCCTCATATCCAGTGAAACCTTGCGGGAACCAATAATCTTGAGTTGTTTCAAGTTCATAATCGAGAACAGTCATCCCGTAACGAGTAAGAACATATGCGATTGAATCCTCTACGAGAATGCTACGTACATCATGGTGCATGATAGCCATGCTGTCCTCAACAGCATTGAACGTGAGCGGATAATTGTAGTAGGAAGAATCGTTCAAACCAATCTGAATTTCTTTCAGCCCAGACATGACCGTATTTCCTTCATCATTGTGGATGTAAAACTCTTCGAGGTTTGAGAGAGATTCTCCGAGCGCTAAAGCAGTTTCAGTACGACTTACGTCAATTGAAACAACACCGTCTCGATTCACATCCCAGCCATCAGCATCGATGTCAAGAAGAGCATTTGAACGATTCAATGGATCCAATCCGAAATGAACTTCCCATCCATCGGGCATTCCATCACCAAAGGAAGGATAGAGTGGTCGAATAGAAAACCCATCCCAACTGTATCTATCTGAATCTTCTAGAAGAGGGTCAGTACCTAGCCAAAGATCTTCACCAACGACTGATGTTGTATTCGTGGTGCAGGCAGGAAGTAAATTCTGGAATGATGCGTTGACACCGGTGTTAATGAATGGCCATTGGGTAATCACAGAGCCTTGCGGTAGAGTTGCTGCGCACCATAGGCCATCAAGTTCAGTTGTGAAATTACTTGGTGAACCAAACCGATATTCTTCGGGAGAAGTGTACTGTTCTGCTACCGAAATAAAACCATCTCGATTAACGTCAAATCCGTCTTCATCAGGATCATCTGTCATGTCGCTGTTGTTCAATGGATCAAAATACGGACAAATGTACCTAAGTGTCACAATATCGAAACCACCTGCACGGGCGCACATAGCTGCTTCGAATCCGTCAGGCATACCGTCACCATCTGTATCTGACAAACGTGGATCGAGATACAATCGATCTCCGTTTTCATCTAAGAAGCCGGTCAGTCCTCTTGAAAACCCTGGATCGTTACAATTAGCGGGATATGGCCAACAGTACTCTTCAGTATTGTTCAAACCATCACGGTCGGTATCAAAATTAGCATCCGATGCATCATCTTTGTCCATACCTTCCATCGAAACAAATCGGCCATCGACTGCGCTAAAGTTCACCCATTCCTCGAAAATATTCTCGTGAACATCCGGAATTCCATCACCATCTGTGTCCGTAGTGGGCGGTTTTTCACCAGTAGTGTCCTTGGGGTGTACATTGGAAACTGGAGAAATCGTAGGAAACTGAGACATGAAGAGAAGCCCTGCGATTACTGCGAGAGTGGAGAGTAAGGTTGTCTGACTTCGTCGCAAAAAATCACCTAAGCGGCTAACGCCGCATTATTTGTCCTCTTCTCCATGCTTATAGGAATGATGGAGCGTTGTTCATACAGTGATGTGATTTCATATGTGTAAAAAGCACTACTTTTGAACGAAATCAAGCGGTGTATTCAATATCCGCCTGTGACCGCACTAATTTGATTGGGATGGGGCTATCGATTACGCATCTCGGAACTGGAAGTCGTGGCAATGCTACACTTCTCAGTACTGAATCATCTCATATTCTCGTAGATCAAGGATTTAGTGGAGTGCAATTAGAAAAACGCTTGAGTCTTCTAGACGTTAGTCCAAATGATTTGGAAGCGATTGTCATCACTCATCATCATGGAGACCATGGTGGAGGGGCCCTTATCGCCCAGAAACGATGGGGCGTTCCAGTTTATGCAAATCATCGTACATCCCAAGAATTAGGATTATTACCAGAATTTACACATCATTTTGAATCACTTGATGTCCTTCAATTTTCTCAAGGAACATCATTGCTACCAGTGCCTGTACCTCATTCTGGAGCAGATAATGTAGCGTTTGTAGCTAGCCACGGAGGTGAAAGAACTGCCATCATCACAGATCTTGGGTCTTGGACTGACGAACTGGTCCACCATGTCCATGGGTGTCAACATATAGCAGTGGAAGCCAACTATGATTCTAACAGGTTGCTCAATGGGCCATATCCTCGTTCATTGAAAGACAGAATCTCAGGCAGAGGAGGGCACTTGTCCAATGCACAAACTGGTCAATTCTTGAAGCAGGTATGTACCGACCAGACAAGAAGTATTACTCTAACGCATCTTTCTGAAATGAACAATGCTCCTCATTTAGCTGAGTCTACTGTTCTTTTTGAAATCGATGAAATGTTTGAAGGTGACATAAATATCTCAGCTCAAGATGGACCTCATTTTTCACATTTCATTGGACGTCGAGACGGAGATGGTTTTGCCACCAACGCAATCCAAAGAATAGCAAGAGAATTGCTCTAAATCAATAAACAGCAGGTCAATCCCTAAATGCATGCGAGATGCTCAAGTGACAAGAGGGGGGACTATGATGCAGCGACGAAGGCGGGTTGATGAGGAAAAGGCCGTGAGTGAAATCCTCGGCGTCATCATGATGTTGGCCATGGTTGTTAGCATCATGGGAGGAGTTTTCGTCTTCCTAAACCCATACCTTGTCGCCTTTCATGACAACACAAACTGGAACAGTGCGAATAATATTGCAGACCGGATCGAAGACCGACTTGATGTGGTGGGAGATGCTCCCAACGGGACTGGAACTCGCCAAGCACTCTCACTACAAGCATCTTCAATAAATCCAGTACAACTGGTCGAGGAGTGGGTCATCTCTGCGGATTTAACACCCTATGAAGTGGTCCAAGTAGAGGAAATCAACAGCACATCTCTGCGTTTTGTTTCCATCAATGAATCCATTACATCTGTCGTCATTACAAATCCCACAAACGCAGTTTCGATTGATGTTCAATCTTCATTCGAGTATTCTGTCGTCGATCACAATCTGACAAGCGAGACATTCCTCATCGTTGACATGTACAATGAAGGTGGCATTCATGTCCATCGCTGGGCTCGTTTCGTCTTATCAGGACTTAGCATTAGCACCAATATTGATGGTGGACTCAATCAAATTGTTTTGATTAATGATGCCCGGATCTCAAAGGATCCAAGCACATCATTCGAGATAGAAAAAGCGCCTCGTCTTAGACTTGACACGCTTGTTGATGGAACCACGCGACTTTCCCTTGTCCTT
>JABGWN010000150.1 GCA_018645535.1 Methanobacteriota archaeon | reverse complement strand
GTTCAATAAAAGATGGAACCAGATTGTAGGTGACCTTTGTTTCCGTTTGAGCAAGGATACCTGGAGAATCCACGTATTCAGTCATACCATGAACTCGAACCCAAGGCATCTCATACATCCCTGTCAACTTGTTTTTGTAATAGGGTTGATGCTGATGGATGACGATTGCCAGATTTAGAGCATCGTCAACTTTTCCGATTGATTCAGGCTCAATAACAGGTAAGTCCTGAGGAATTGAAGATTCATTCACATCACTGATTCGCCAAGCGTGAGTAAAGGATTCTGCACCATTATTCGATGCTGGATTTGCGCTTGGGAACGAAGCCCAGACATTCCCTTCATCTTGCCATTGCGCATAGATGATCACATCGACTTGCGTTGGTGAACCAAGAGCAGCCCAGGGCAAAGAGAATTCAGTGAATTGATTACCGCTCCAGCCAGCGAAAAGTTCCACTGTTGTTGGTTGGTCGACCCAAGAACTACCATCGTGAGCGATATGGCTGAAGTAAGAATCATCTTCCAAAACAAATCCATGATTCGCCTCGAATGGAAGTGCATGTGAGAAACCCCATTCCTTACTTAGTACAGAACCACCATCTGACGTATTGAGGTAAACAAATAAGTCGGCTCCCTCAAACGTTGATTTCCAATCTGTGCCGTTCCATCCAATGAAAAGGTTTGACGAATTCCAAGTCATGTAAACCTCGATGCCGTTCAAATCAGATTCCATCAGAGAATCGCTCGACCAGTCCGTATCATCCCCGTCTATGGTGATGTCATTGGGAGTCGTTGCGTTTACAATTGAACAAAAAGAAGATGCAATAAAAACCGCACAGAGCAGAATTGCCTTAGCCCGCATGAGATAACGCTGGAGTGATAAATAGAAAGGCTTTGTCGCTCATTTGTAGATATGTCCAGTCGTCGAGGTGTACTGTGCCACATCACCTCGCTTCCAACAGGAGATATGGCCAGTGGCCTGCGATTTATCGACTGGTTGTCAGCAAGAGGATTCGATGCATGGCAGATTCTCCCTCTTACACCTCCTGATCGGTTTGGCTCACCTTATGCATCACCATCCGCATTTGCTGGATGGCCAGAACTTTGTCACCAAGAGATCTTTGGAGATTTGAATGAAGAAACATATTGGCTTGAGGATTGGGCTCTTTACTGTGCGATAAAAAAATCTCAAAACGGCTTACCATGGTACGAATGGCCTGTCGAGTTACGCGATAGACATCCTGAGGCATTATCCCATTGGAAAAATCAGATTGATCCGTATGTAAAGGAACAAGAAGAATTCCAGGCTAACTGGAACGTTCTGAAAGATCATGCCTATTCAAACAATATCCAACTGATTGGTGATTGCCCAATCTTTGTTTCCCACGATTCAGCAGATGTATGGGCTCATCGCGAATTGTTTCTCCTCGATGAAAATGGACACCCTGAATTCGTAACTGGAGTCCCTCCTGATTATTTCAGTGAAGATGGCCAGAAATGGGGAACTGTGTTGTATGACTGGAGTGCTCATGAAAAAGAGAATTGGACGTGGTGGAAACAACGCATACAACGGATGTTACGACTCTATGATCGTGTTCGAATCGACCATTTTAGAGGATTTCATTCCAGTTGGGCGATACCGCACGAAGATGAACATGCAAGAAACGGATCTTGGCAAGATGGTCCAAAAGACACTCTCATCCAAGCGTTACTCGATGGTGGCTGTAGTTCAAGCCAAATTATAGCAGAAGATTTGGGTATTATTCCTCAAGAGGTTATCGACCTTCGGAAAAGACACAACTTGCATGGAATGGCGGTCTTACAATTTGGTTTTGAAGGTGATTTGGATTCAAACCCACATCACCCACGAAATATTACCTTCGACCAAGTCGTGTACACCGGAACACATGACAATGATACGACGAGAGGTTGGTACAACGAAGCAACAGATGAAATCAAGGCGAACCTTTCTGAATTAGCAATTGATGGCGAAGATCCATTGCAAACGATGCTTCGACTTGCTCAATCCACTGATGCAGAACTGGCAATAATCCCGATGCAAGACATACTCGCCCTCGATTCATCATGCAGAATGAATGCACCGGGTACTATTGAAGGAAACTGGATTTGGAAATTCGATTGGAGTGATATAATTCTCTAGTATCACTTCCGTATATCTCATAATCCCTGTTCACGACGGAAGGCCATGAGCGCAATAGGGTATTTCACAGCAGAAATAGGCCTTTGGTCTGAATTACACACCTATTCAGGCGGATTAGGAGTTCTTGCAGGAGACCATGTCAAATCAGCTGCTGATGCCGAGATACCTCTTATCGGAGTGACTCTACTGTACAGAGAAGGATACAGTAGACAGCATCTTGATTCAGATGGGATTCAGTCCGAGACCTATCCTGTACTCGACCCAAGTGAATTCCTCGAACAAACAGACGTCACGATTCAACTTCCCCTCGATAATAAGACCATTTACGCACGCGTGTGGCGTGCGAATATTGTTGGACAAACAGGTCACGTGGTTCCAGTTTACTTCCTCGACACAACACATGAAGACAATTCACAATATCACCAGGAAATTGGACAACGATTGTATGGTGGAGACGATGATACTCGAATACGTCAAGAATACCTTCTTGGCGTTGGTGGGATACAACTCTTCGATCATCTTCAAATTGAACTCAAAGGAATTCATCTCAATGAAGGACATTGTAC
>JABGWN010000016.1 GCA_018645535.1 Methanobacteriota archaeon | reverse complement strand
TCAATATCGTACAATCGTACACGTGTGGAGGATGTAAATCCAGAGATGATGTAGACTTCCCCATTCGCACCTTTCAGAGATGCAATCACTTTACCGCTGCTATCGTACATATCTCCTTCTTGGAAGGTTTGAACATCGACAACGATGATTTCACCTGATTGTGTTCCTACATGATAGGATGCAAAGTCCATTTGTTCTATGTAGACGAGTTGAGGATTCGAAGTGATTGAAAGCATCTCATAGGTATAATCACTGAGATTGTAACGGAATAAATCGCCACCAGCAGTTCCCACCAGTAACCGTCCTTGAGCATCAAGTTCCAGTGTATTGACTGCAGAGGTCATATCGGTTAATTGTTGAACTAAGGTTCCGGTATTGTCGTGAACCTTGACACGGTTATCGTATCCTCCTGTGAGAACATGCCCGTCTGAAGTAACCAGCATTGATGTCATTCCACCGCTATGGGAACTGGTTACGACACCAGACGGGATGCCTCCGCTCCATTCCTCAGCTCTTCGCTGACCAGGGAAATATCCAATCCAAACATCTCCATCGTCATCCCAATCGACTGCATCCACAGGATTTGAGGTATTGATGTATTGAGTGATTATTTGTTGTGTCATTTGTATAATAACAACACCTGAAGTATGGGATACTGAAACAAGATTCTCGCCTGTATCAACTCGTGCTGAATTCGCAGTAACGTTGAGATCAAGACTCCAGACCGCTGTGTGCGTTCCAGATTCGAATGTGTTGACTGAAAGGGTTCCTGAACCCGTTACCATCAGAACTTTACCATCGCTTAGTTGCTGCCATGCAACAACTTTCTCATTGATCTGCTCGGTTTGACCAGCATCGATTAAGGACGCTGATGAAGAGAGGATAGGAGCCACAATTGGCAGTAGAAGCAAACAAAGGACAATCGTTGCTAGGGTTCGCATAGTACGGGGAAGACGAAGGGAAATATCAAACAGACGTATGATTGTCTATTCAAGATTCATCAGTTTCTTCGTCTTTTAGTTTCATTTGTGGAAGGACTGGTGTGATGGAAGCAGTCTTGACTTCTTTCCTTGAACTTGGGATTGGAGTCAAGCGTTGAACTGGTCGTAGCGTAGCCTTTCCGACCTCACCTTGCTGCTCAATTGAGTCCTTTGGAATCACATTCAGTGGCGTCATTGTTCCTGTAATAGGACGCATTGTTGCGGATGTTGCTTCAACAATCTCTTCAACTTCTTCTTCCATTGCTACAACAACTTCTGAGATGTCTCGTCGTGTGATTCGAGCTTCGTCATCGCTGGTTCCAAATTCTCCATCTTCTCCAGGCGTAATGCTGACTTCAACTGCACCGACTGGTACAACAATTTCCTCAGCAGGCAATTCCTGTGTTGCTTGTACTTCCTCAACTTGTGGTTGTACGAGCGGAGTTTGTGGTTGAAGTGGCATTCGGACTTGGCGATCAAGTGGCTTTGGTAGTGCTGGTTCTGCTGAAGCACCAATAGGGGCCTTGACTGGACGGAGTGCTGGAGCTTGCCCAAGTGGTTTTGCTCCACCGATTGGCGCTCGCATTCCGCCTAAGCTCATGCCTTGTTGAGGTGTTGCTCCAAGTGAACGTGTCAAACCACCGCCAAGACTAGGGGCACGAGTTCCCAGTGCTGATGGGTCTTGACCAAGAGGCATTGCTGCTGGGGTTTGACCAGAGATGGATTGCATCCACTTCTGTCGCTTCTCAACTCGAGTATCGGTTGTTTGGAGTTCTGAGAACTCTTGTTCACGAGATTGTAGTTCTGATTCGGAGACGTCAATTTCACCCTTAATCTGTGAAGTAATGGCATCACGCATCTTGGTTTCTGCCATCTCACGGAAGGAGTCCATCTTCTCTGAAAGATTATTCAGACGATCACGGACTTCAGCACGCTTGAGTCCAAGTTGTGCTTCGATTTCTGCACGGATTGAAGCTTCACGCTTACGTACATCGATGAGTGCCTTGTTTCGCATAATCTCTTCACGCTTGTCGAGTTGACGTTCAAGTTGAACTGCAATCTCCTCTTGCTTTCGAGTTCTGAAGGCTGAAAGGCGTTCTTCCATATCGACTTCAAGTTCGAGAGCAGTTTCTTCCTTGAGCAGATCAAGATCGGTCTCAAAGGTTAAGCGTTCATTACGCAATTGTGCATCGAGTTCAGCCATAATGGCCTTTCTTGCAGCGGTTTCACGCGATTGGAATTCGATTTCAAGGCGCTCAGCCCAATCGGTTCGCTTTGATTCATACTGTTCTTCGAGGTGTCCACGAAGTTCAGTTTCACGTTCGAAACGGAAACGAGCAAGACGGTTTTGGATTTCTGCTTCACGTGCACCCCTGTAGGAGGTGAACTCATCATCAGAACGTCGAGCAAGTTCTTGTTCGAGTTCACTCTTGAGAACCTTGGAGATATCATCTACAGCCTTGGAGAAAGTAATGTCGTACTTTTCCTTCAAGCGGCCCTTACGCTCAGTAAGACGTTCTGAGTGGTTCTCTTCGAGTTGCTTTTGAATTTCAACTCTGAGTTCATCACGACGTCGTGCGATTGCAAGTTCAACATCTTCACGCATTCGCTCTTCAAGATCATCTGTCTCTTGGCGAAGTTGTGTTTCGAGTTCTTGTTGAAGTGATTGGGCAATGTCCTCTTCAAGACGGAGACTGCGACGATCATATTCTGCACGAAGTCGGGCTTCACGTTGTTGGAGTCGATTACGAAGTTGTTGCTCAAGTCTGGTTCGAATACCACGTCGAAGTTGCTCTTCGCGTTCTGCAAGACGAGCGCTGTGGCCTTCTTCAAGCGTTTCGATTTCTTTGTTTTCAAGTGCAATGAAACGAGATTCCATTTCTTGCTCAATTCCAGCCTCAAGTTCGCGAATTCGGTGCTGAAGGCGTTGATTGTATTCCAATGCCATTCGCTCTTTTTGCAGAGCGAGTCGGCGACGATGTTCATCTTGGAGTTCTCCTTCAATGGATTGCTTTAGATTGGATTTGTGTTCCTCAAGCCGACGATCGTGCTCGTGCTCAAGTTGATTTTGAAGATTTGAGATTTCTCGCTTGAGTCTCAAGTCGAGTTGTTCACGCATTCGTGTTTCTTCTCCAGCAAGAGTTGAACGTTCCATTTCTGCAAGTTCAACTTCCATATCGGTTCGCATTTCTTTCTCAAGAGCATCAAGTGTGAGTTCATGTTGAACCGAAAGATCGTTGGCAATCGCCTCTTGCATGGCTGAAACACGCTCTGCAATGGCTTGTTGGCGCAATCGACGTTCACGACGAATATCTGCTCGCATTCGCTCTTCTTGACGGAATCGGGCACTGGTAAGCATTGCTTGATCTGTTGAAACAGCAGGAGATGTTGTGAATTGGCTACGGAGGGCTGCAAGGCTTAGCCTGTCAGCGTTTTCACGCTTCTTTCGAGCAGCATCTAACAGCTCGTCTGGCCTGCTTTCGCTAGCACTCATAACATCCCATCCGAACCTGTATCGACCTTTCTTCCTACATAAGGTACGCGACGCTAACGATGGAAGAAAGGCCTGTTTTTACCGCGAAAAACCGTTCGCGTCTCACTCTTCTTCATCGTTCGGATTGAACACTGGAGGTTGTGGTTTTGTCAAGTAGTACACTGCAAACAAACATGATGCCAAGAAGAGCCATCCTGGAGGGGCAAGTTCAGAACCGATTTGCGCTTGATTATCCGATGCCCCTGTACTGATCATGGCATAGATGATTGCTGTGAGCAAACACGCCATTTGCAATACTGAAAGTTTGAGATCAAGTCCATGCTTGAGTTTTGATAATCGACGATCGCTGATCATCATTGCTCCAGAAATAAACATAATTGGCAAGATGAACATATCAAGTCCAGGAGTTGCGTGACATGGTTGACCATCACCAAGGCAGATTGTAGCATTGGATAAATCAGGGCCAAATCCGAGAATCGGTTGCAACCAAATGAAGCCTGCGGCACCCATCAACAAAATTGCATTTCCTGGTGATGATAGACCGTGGAAGTAAGGCAAACCACTTCCTTCCTCATGCTGGAAACGAGCGAGGCGAAGCATCCCTGTTCCGATGACCCAAAATCCAGCGAGGGCAAGAGAGATCGTCCAGAGAGGTGTTGCTTCTCCCCATCGTCCAAACATGATGAACATCATCAATGCAGGAGCGACACAAAACGAGAGACAGTCGGACATGATGTCAAGAGATCCTCCCAGAAGTTTTCTTTTCGAATACCGACGAGCAATTGGTCCGTCGATGATGTCTCCAAGTGCTGAAAGGAATATACAGAGCATGGATGCCCAGATGTATTTCGATTTCAACCCGTCTCCGAACGGTTTGCTCATGTCTTCTACTGCAAGAATGAGGAACATGATTGAAGCCGTTCCAAACATGGCGTTTGTGAGTGTAATGTAGTCTGCTAGACCTGTTAGTCGGAATGTAGATCTCATATTATCATCTCAGAAGGACACCTTGAATGGTACTTCGCATGCAGGACAAGTGATTGTCCGTTCACCTGGTCTTTGCTTCATACGAAGACTTCGCTCGCAAGAAGGGCATTGAATTTCAACTCGAATGACTTTCGCAGTGAGAGTGAATTGGGTTTCGCATCCACCACAACGTAATTCTGCAGGACGGTCATTGACTCCTGCAATGAGAACTTTTGAACATGAAGGGCAGGAGAGACGTTCCTCTTCCCATTTCTTACGGGTTGGGGCGTGATCTGTACGAACGTTTGCACCACAGAGTTCACATTGGATATCTCCAAGTTCTGAAGGAAGAAGCCCATTGCACTTCGGGCATGAAAGTGGAGGAGGTGCGACCCTCGATTCCACAGTTATTGGCTCATCCATGCTTGACCATCTCCCAATACGTTTTGACTTGTTCGGCGACAGTCAATCTCAAGAGGATGATTCCTCATTTTCTCCGCCTTTTCCAACAAGAATCAATTTTACTGGAAGGAAATTCCAAGGTAAATCCAATGGTATGTTGTATTCTTGTGCCAACTGTTGAACGAATTGTTTTGCTCCAACTTGACCTCTTGAATTGGCTAAATCAATGGAATGGACGTGGGTTAGTGCTGCAATATCATCCAATGCCGATCCTGTTGCTATGACTTGAGTGGATTGTTCGCTGATCATCCCTGGTAGTTCAACTCGCTTTGAGACTCTCCACCATCGGGCACGTCCAACGTCTCGATGGTTTTCGATAAGACCAACGTTGACAAGACGCTTGAGGTGATGATAGAGATTGTATCGATCGACTGAAACTTGGTCCTGTAATTGGACAGTGCTCATCTCTTCGATTTGCAAAAGGACCTCATAGGCTCGACGACGAGTTGGGTGGGTCAGCGCTGCGATTAAGGGGTCTGTTCGTACTCGGCTCATGCGCTCACCAATTCATACTGAGGATTGCTTAGGTTTGAAGATATCCACTCAACTTTCGCTCTTAGCGAATTGCTTTTTGCCCGTATTGAATGCCAAAACTGTTGCATCCCAAAGAGATTGGAAGGTGGTGAGCAGGAGTTTGTAGGTTCCTGTCCCTTCAGCGAGCCGAGCACCGTTGAGTATCACGAGAATGACGGAGGCTTCGTGGACCAGAACACCAACCCACAGTTGGTCATAGAATCCATTGATAACAGCAAATACCAAGGTGATTGTAACCAAAATCGAGAAGGAAAGGTTCTGTCTAAAGTTACGCTCAGTCTTTCGAGCAAGATCGATCAGATGCGTCAATATTCGAGGATCATCTCCTGGAATTAGAACATCTGCTGCCTCGACGTTTACCGATTCCCCAGAACCAACGGCAACCCCAACGTCAGATACTGCCAATGCAGCTGCATCATTGAATCCATCACCTACCATCATCGTT
>JABGWN010000149.1 GCA_018645535.1 Methanobacteriota archaeon | reverse complement strand
TGACCGAACAGAACCAACACAATTGGATGTGCAATTTGAAAACTCTCAGCCGGATTTGGTCGATGTAAGTCTTGACCAAGGTGAAGTTCGAGTCTCTCTGCTTTCCGAGCAGTCAGGTTCTGCTCAAATCGTAATGACAGTCTCAGATGAAGCGGGGAACAGTCACGTAGAATCGTTCAATATCATCGTGGATTCAATAGATGATACACCTGTTTTGAATGAATTTCCTTCGTTGGTTCGTGTAGAACATGCTGTTGCTACGACACTGTCTTTCACCTGGTCCGATGTCGATACAATACCTGCTGATCTTACAATCTCTAGCAATAAGACGTGGGTTGAAGTAGATTTGATCAACAGCACTCTCCTGATTACAGCTCCAACTCCAGGATATACATCCGTTGAATTAACGCTCTGTGATGAAACGACATGCGTTGAGAGAGTATTGGACTTAGACGTACGTTCTCTTCCTGATTTACGAATTGAATCCGTTGTTGTTGGTCAGGGATCAGCCGATGGAACCTTTGTAGAATTAAGCGAAGTTGAACTTGGTTCTTATGTAACGACTCGAGTTTATGTTGCAAATGATGGTTTCGTCAATGCTGAAATGGTTACAATTCGATGTACTGTGAATGGAATGGTGGGAGATATAGCCACCATTACAACCCTTGAACCGGGAGCAATGTCGATTGCTACATGTGAATTCCAAGCACCATATGATGGTCAATTGCTTCGCATTGAAGCGATTGTTGATGGTGGTGAAATCATCGACGAAGGTGATGAAACCAATAACGAGGGATCGATGAATCTGGTGTTGATTGAACCTGCTGTGACAGACGAAGTCAGTTCAGATGAAGGCATGTCGACCACCACAATTTGGATCATCAGTATTCTTGTCCTTGCTGCCATCATCGGGGGTTTCACTTTCTTTGCTCCAGCAAAGATACGAAAGTATGAGTGATGAAATGACGAAACCGATTCTCTACAGTTTCCGTCGTTGTCCCTATGCGATGCGAGCAAGAATGTCCTTACTTGAATCTGGAGTCGAAGTTGAACTCCGAGAAGTTATCCTCAGAGATCGTCCTGAGCACATGATGGAAATCTCACCAAAGGGAACAGTCCCCGTTCTCTTGCTATCGGATGGAACAGTTATCGAAGAGAGTCTTGACATTATGTTGTGGAGTTTGGATGAATCATGGCTCGCTGGCGATTGGAAGGAACTTATTGATGTCAATGATGGGGATTTCAAACATCATCTTGATCGATACAAGTACAACAATCGCTATGAGAATGTCCTCTCTTCAGAGGAACATAGAGAACATGCACTATCTATTCTCAAAACATATGATGAGCGATTGTCCAACCAAGCATACCTCTGTGGAGATTCTATCAGTCTAGCAGACTTAGCACTTTCTCCATTTGTTCGGCAATTTGCAAATACAGATCGAGGATGGTTTGATCAACTTCCTTTACTTCATCTTCACGATTGGCTCATTGGTATCCTTGAGGGTGATTTATTCAAATCCTGCATGGTCAAACATAAGCAATGGCAAAATGGTCAAGTTCCGATTTACCTTTCTTAGATAGAATATTTGTCAATATTCTAAAGTTAGTTCTACCACATCAGCCCCTATATGAAACCAATATCCGCTTGTCGGATAATCCCAAAAGATACGTGAATCTTCATAACTGAGATGCCAAAGCGGCGATTATTCCAAGACTGTGGGGGTCGTTCAGTTTGACTGATGGAATGGGTGTGGGGACATGTCAGAATTAAAAATACGAATAGAAACAGAAGAATACATCTACGAAGAGTACTACGAAGCTTGAATCACCAGCGTCGGGGATAGACATTATCTCCGATCAAAACCGCTGATGGTCGTGCGATCTCGCCCTTTTCCATAGTTGCGATATCTTTGCTGTTGAAATTGACCTTAACAAAGCAGACTGCTTCGCCTTTGATACTTGTAACGAGGACATTTTGTCCAACTGAAAGATCACTTGGAATCGATACTAATCCTGGTCTTAGCAATGGTGCTCCATGAGCTAATGCTGCTACAGCACTGTCTTTGACAATGATTCTTGGTAGATGAGTCATCAACTTTTCAATAGGATGGAGCATTCTTGAGAGCGCTTCTGGTTCGTTGCATTCCTTCCACAACCAAACTGCATCTGCAATGTCGTGTAGTTGGACACAGTCTTTGAGGTCAAAGTTTCCAGAGTCTTCTCTTCGAAGTTCTCTCAATGTAATCGGTTGATCCAATAACAGGCCCATGTCTTTGGCCATGGTTCGTATATAGGTTCCTGCTTCACAACGAATACGGGTAACGATGTGTTTTTCATTACGATCGAGAACTTGAAACTCATGGATTCTTCGTGTTCGAACTTGAACACGAACTGCTGAAATTTCTGGTGGTACGTTGTAGATGCGTCCTGTCAATTGTTGAATGACTTCATCCATGCGATCTTCATCGACTGGAGTCTTCATTTGGAAGATTGCGATATAGGTCTTATCATGCTCAAGAATCTGCTTCGTCAGACGCATGGACTTACCTGCCATAAGAGGGAGTACGCCTGTTGCAAATGGATCGAGCGTTCCCCCATGACCGAGACGTGTTAATCCGAGTAGGTCACGAACCCATGCGGAGACTTGGTGAGAGGTAGGACCTGCTCCTTTGTCGAGAAGAAAGAATCCACCTTCGAGTCGCTGCTCGATGGTTTTTTGGTCAGGATACGTTCCTAGAGCTTCATCAGTTGAAGCTTTTTCATC
>JABGWN010000015.1 GCA_018645535.1 Methanobacteriota archaeon | reverse complement strand
GAACCTAGCGGAGTGTTTTCACAGTCATCAAGATCGTTGTAAACACCATCACCATCGCTGTCATCTGTGTTCACCAATGGACATCCATCACCATCAGTTCCACCAGATACTCCATATTGGAATGGACAAGCATCAGCATTGTTGCCGGATATGTTATCGCCGAAACCATCGCCGTCATAATCGAGAAATTGTGTTGGGTCGAGAGGGAAGTCGTCATCTGTATTCGCCCAGCCATCAAGATCGCTGTCTGGGCAACCAGGAAGTGGGTCTGTGGATGTTCCGAATACGTTAGGACATCCGTCCAAAACCAAACCTCCATTGAATGCTACAGGGTTATTACTCGACTGGTTTCGTAATGCCAAATTTGTATTGCAACCATTCATACCAATCGTGTCTGATAGGTCACTATCTCCACAATAATCCTCTGTGTTAATGACATTATCACCATCATCGTCCCCTGTCCGGTTTGCTTCATTCCAGAGATCTGTCCACCTGTCGGGGTAGCCATCTGAGTCGTTATCTTCAGCAGCAGCGTAGTTGTTCGGGAAGGAATCAGGATTCGTGGCTCCAATCGTTCCATTATCACCGTATCCATCTCCATCAGAATCAGCCCATTGAGTTGGATCATTAACCCATAAGTCTGCACCATCTGCAGTTTCCCAATTTATTCCTCCAACATTTGATGGATCACTTGCGCCGTCACCATCGCTGTCTTCACATCCATTGCGGTCTCTGTAAGAAGTACCGTAATTATACGGGCAAAAGTCACCTGTAATCGAATCAGTTTCGTTATCGCCATAGCCGTCGTTATCATAGTCCTTGTATTGACGGGGGTTGAATGGGAATTTATCTCCAGGACTTGCTTCAATATTTCCTGCAAGCCCAAAGATTGCATCACAGCAATCTGGACCGTAGTTATCACCTACTCCATCACCATCGCTGTCTTTGACTTGCTTCCAATTTTGCTGATAACGGTCGCCGTAAACCCATGTTCCGTCATTGTTTGACCAGCCATCTTCATCGTAATCAGGACAACCATATCGGTCATGGATTGAGCGGCCTGTATTAATTGGACAAGCATCTATACTGTCTGCAAATCCATCATTATCGTAATCCACACAACCTTGTATGAAGTATTCTGATGGCCCATTCTCACTCGGACATTCATCCGACAATGGACCGTTTAGATTGTCACCAAAACCATCTGAATCATTGTCCATCCATTGGTCTCCAGTGTGTGGTAAAGCATCGAGTGAATCGAAAATCAGATCTCTATCTGAATCGAGATAAAGACGAAGCATGTCAACATCCTCGTCAAGAGTATCAAAGTATGAGAGAATAATTGTCCCATTTGAATCGACTAAGGAGGAGAAATTCTCGTTCGTATAAACGTTTTTCATTTCATGCGTTGACCATTCAATCACGTCGTTTTTGGTGGAAAGTGTGTCGTTTACTGGATTCATGGTATTGATACGCAGTGTTTCAGTACCAGGCGTGGATGTAAACAGTAGGAGACCAGAATCAGTTGAAACCAAATCCCAACTTCCGTTATCGCTAGCTACGAGATTGTTCATAGCATTGTCAACTGAATATATCCATGAGTTATTCCCTCCATCAAGGGTTGATTGACGCTCATAGAGCGGGTGTTCTAGCCCTCGAAGTGCAATATACAATGAATCTCCATGGATGGTGCATGAAAGGTCAGGTGAACCATTCAATTGGCTGAGATGCCCTGATCCGATCTCTTCTTGAGTAACGTTTCTCCATTCCATGGAAGAGTTGTTGCGCTCGTGTACCCTGAAGAAATGGCTGGAATCAATTGATGCTACGATGAGGTCTCCATCTGGAGCAGAGCACATCGAAATCTCTGAATCACCATCTGTGAAGTCAACCAGAGTTTCTGATGAACCTGCGTTAATGTTGAGTACTTGTAGCTCGAATACGTCACTGTTGTTTACTGTTGTTGCAAGCATTGAGGTGCCATTCCAAAGTTGTGTTGTTACCACCTCATCTCCTACTGCTAAGCCAGAGGCTAGGATAGTTGAGGTTAGGAATCCTGATTGTGTCTTAACGATGTGTTGAATTCGGTCAAGTTCTGAATCTCTGGTCAGAATGTGCATATCTGAGCCTTCAAACCAAAGCGACGGAGATGTGGTGAGATTTGCGGTACCGAGTTCATCTCCTGACCATCCATCTGGCTTAGATGCGTCTTCAGTACTGTAGTATAATTTTGAAATTGTAGCATGAGAATAGACCACGTGTAAGTCACCATTGGCATCAACTGCAGAAGCTGGATTGGTTCCAAATTCGCTCAACGTGCGTATGTCTTGATGAAGAGCAGTCCAAGCAGTTGATGTTCTGAACAAGAACCCAGAAAGGTCGCTTATCTGTGAATTAACGAGTTCACCTTCTAACCCAGTGTCGTAGTAGAGCAAGTATGGTTTTCCAGATGCTGAAGATTCAAATTGAATGCTGCTGATGTGAGATTCAAGCATTTGTTCGGAAACCCAAGAGCCACCTGGGGAACCGTCTCCAACATGTTCAAGGTGAATCAACAATTGTTTTCCATTCGCTTGATTTTTATCGAGAGCAAAGACCATTGCGGTCTCTCCACGATCTGCTGTCGAAAGTCGCAATTCACTCATCTCTCCATCGAAAGAGAAGGTGCTTGTATCGAAATCTTGTTTGGAGACAACAACAACATCGACTCCGTAATTGGTACCTCTGGACTGATTCCTTACCGTGTAAAGTAACTCGATTGTACCATCGGCATTCGAATCAAAATTACCAACGGTAATCGATCCGAGATGTTGGGATTGGCCTCCGGTTTGAATGACCTCAGATGTGCTTTGGAGACCATTTGCAGAACCAAGATACAATTCGAGGAGGCCTGATGGAGTGAATCCAGAACTTGATCCGATCATTGTATCCATATATCCATCATCATTGATATCCCCCACGCTTTCAAACATCCAACCAAGTCGTTGGTTCATGCTTCCTTCGCTGGTCCAATCCGCTGTTGAAGTGAAGTTCTCCATCGAACCCCCGTGGAAAAGGTGAACCTTTCCAGATAGAAGAGCGCCGCCGAGTGGAGCAAGTTCTTGAAGGATCAATTCATCCATTCCATCGTTGTTAATATCATCAATGATTTCAACCACTGTACCAAACATTCTTCCTTGAGATAACACCTGAATTTCGTTGTTTGAAGTTGAAGAGAATCCTAACGCAGACCCGTAAAAGACTTCAATTGCTGAATAGCCTGTAGGAGAGGACTCTGAGCCCGTATTAGAGACGACAAAGTCGCCATACCCATCACCGTTCAAATCGCCACCACTTGACATTGAGCGACCGAAATAAGGCCCGTCTGTTGATTCCGTGATGTTCGATTCCCAAACAAATCCGGATGGAGTTCCAGCGAAAACAGAGAGCCTACCATTCGATTCTACTCCATCAGTCCAATTTGATTGAAGTGCGACGAGATCGGAGTGTGAATTTCCATACATGCTATCGATGACAGAGAGAGACGCCCCCAGCATTTCTTCATGGTCTGCAGAAGCATTCCAGATTAAATCATAATCTGATTGAGATGCTGAACTCCATTCATACATTGCGATACGGCCGTGATTTGATTCGGCAGGACGAGAAGTGTTGTCAAACCCAGACGACCCAATGACGAGTTGTGAATTACCGTTGGCTTTGAAATCTCCAACTGCAATATCACTGCCAAAGTGTTCTGCGTTTTGGGCGCCAGCCATCACATGAGCATTTCCTGTATCCAATCCTGTTGCACTTCCAAAGACGGTTACTACACGTCCGTTTGAAGTCAATCCGTTGCTTGAAGCACTCGGTTGAGCCATGATGACATCATCAAACCCGTCAGCGTTGATGTCTACAGATAGAATGGTTCCTTCTTCAACATCAGGATAGAGTTCGTAGACTGAACTAGGTGATGTTGAAATACGGCCTGTGGATTTATCTTCAAGACTCTTGAAGATAGAGAGTTCCGTAATTCCATTTGAAAAGGTGGTTGTAGCAACTTGAGCCAAATCATTACCATCAAGGTCGAGACCAAGTGCGGTGTGGACTTCTGCGCCTCTTGCAAGAATTTGAGTGCTTACTTCTGAACCGTCAATCTGTAATCGTACTGCTTCTTCAGACCGGGTATAAGCGATGTTAACGACACCTGTGGAATCAATCTTCAGTTCAAGTTCATCGCCGACTGGTCCGGTATCGAGAATACTGTGGTACCAGCGCATTCCGCTATTGTTTACTTGCCATAATACACCTGATGCATTTCGCACTACTGCAAATTCTTGACCATCTGGGGTAAGTGCCAAGTCGATTGAAACTGGTTCAATCCCTTCAACAATTGTTCTCTTCAGCCATATATCAGAGACGGTGTAAATTTGACCTTTAAACGCTAATCGAGCCATCTTCAAGTCATCTCCATCTGCATATACTGAACGGGGACGTTCTGACTCATCTACTGCAATAGAACATCCAATAAGGCCAGATGAGGTTGAGACCGTATCGATGAGAGAACTGGTGAATTCTCCGCTCGAATTTCGTTTACCCATGAATACAGAACCAGTTGAATCCATCCAGCAGAGGTATACAGTGCCATCTTCAGCGAGATACATATCCGGTTCACTAAGATTGGTAGAAGCATTATCATGCAACAATTCTGTCATCCAGTTATCAATTGAGGAATCTTGACGGACAACGAGATTTGACATCCCTTCAATATCGAGGTTTTGCCCAGCAAGATCATGTCCAAACGACATTGCATTTGGAAGAGCCTCTGAAGCCTTGGTTGAGTCATCCAATGCCTCGGTTTGAGAATTGAATTCACCGCCCATTGGAGCAAAAAGTTGCACCATCATGAGTACCGTCAAAAGGGTCGCAAGGACTCCTCTTCCAGACGTCGGACCCCTGCGCATGAAATTCTTAGAATGTTCAACGTTCTAAACCATTGTCCGAAGTTGATTCTTTGAGACGCTAAAATCGCTTCACCCATCAGGTCAAGAACTAGGATGAAATGGCTGTTTTATGACAGGCGTTCTTATTGTTGGAAACGGCAATCATCCGCCCCATTCGGTCTTGGAATCTTTTGTTGCTTCATCACCAATAATTATTGCTCTTGATGGAGCTGCAATCATGCTCCAACAACGACAGATTCAGCCAGATGTAATCATCGGAGATATGGATGGTTTGACGTCCGAACAACTCGATATCTTTCAATCACAAGGTATCAAAATTGTCAAGGATTCAACGCAGGATACAAGTGATATTTCGAAAGGACTTACATGGAGTCAAAAACAATATCCTGGGAAACATATTGATGTCATTGGAATCGATGGAGGAAGATTGGATCACCAACTTGGGGCTTTTTCTGCCCTTTTTGAGTGCAAAAGTGAGGCGCATCTTCACACCGATGAGTGGTTGGCAGTACGCGTTACAACCATACCGATTCAATACAGTACAACGAAATCAAGGAACATTAGTTTGATTCCCTTTGGTGACGTTTCTGGCGTTACGTTGATTGGTTGCAAATACTCACTTGAAAATGATCAACTTTCATCGGGAACAAGAGGGATTCACAATGAAGCTCTTGGTGAACAGATTACTGTTTCATGCCAGCAAGGCGACCTTTTGCTCTTAATCAGAGTTTGAAGGTGGAAGGAAATCCCTCAGCATTTCACTGTACCCTTCCTTCTCATCCCAGGTTTGTGAACGCTGATCGACACGAGCCTTATCGCGAGTCATTTCCAACCCACCCCAATCCTCGATAAGACCGAGTTTTAGGGCAGCTTTCGGAGTATATCCTGGAAGGAAATTTCTCCACAGGAATGGAATACGACCCGGTGTAACAGTATTGACTGCGCGAACGATCGAAGTATTGCATGTCTTGAACAGAGTATGGTAAAACTCTGGTCGTTGCGTAAGTTGGTTGAGGCGATGAGACATTTGAACAATCATTTGTCGTTCCTTGTCAGGCGGAGTTACCACCCGGTACATATGAACAATATTGCCTCTTCCATGTGTCCTTAGTTGTGTCACGTCACTCTCAAAGCCGAGAAGGAGATACAACTCATAGGAACGCCAGAGTCCTGTCCAAGGATGGTACTTTTTGCCTTTTACTCGACGAGCTTCAAACGAAAAAGAGAGGCATGTTCCGTCCTTAAACTCAAACGTCAGATATGTGTGTGACATGCCTTTGAACGAATGGAATTGGTCAACGACGAACCAGATGTGTTTGACTTTTTCAGAATCCACCTTCACTTCGTCAACCCATCGTTCATCACGATCACGAGTTGTCCTCCAATGAAAATCCCTCACATTTCGGAATGTAATCATTGAATCTTCAAATTCAGCAGATGAGATGAACTCACAGTCTGATTGCCAATCTGCATTCAAGCGTGGTTGTTTTGGTCGTACACGAGTCCACCAAAGCCACAATCCGTGGAGGGACATTAGCCCAATTGCGCATCCAAGAACAATGAGCGAAATCAGTAACCAGTCTTGCAAAAAATCACCAACGCTGCCAGATATTGAATGAAGTATCCCACCAATCGAGGGAACCATCTGGATGCTTACGCCACAATTGGCCTTCATCATCATTCATGGTTGGAAGCCCCTCTGAATCAGGGGTTCCGTCTGCTAAAATTTGAGGTGGCGGCCCCAGTTCAGGTAAGGCGAGTAACTCATCATGCTCTTTGATTCGAACGAGTAAGACGAAGACAACTATCGCAACAATGAGCCCTAAGGCGGCCATTGTGTACCATCCAACTGCTTCAGTATTCGTCTCGTCGCCATAGGACTGGCTAGGGAGCGCTTCTTGCTCCTCCGCTGAAAGATCAAGGGCAGGTAAACGAACGAGATTGACCGCCTCAGTACTGACAATGTTCTCTAAATTAGTAACTTTTAGAATGATAAGATGCACGCCGGCCGGCAAACTAGAACAGTCGAAAACAGAAGAATTGGAGATGGTCCCTTTGAGTGTTGAAACCTCCCATGTCTTTTGATAAGAAGTGAAATCCTCATTCGAATTAAGTCCCTGTAAAGCGACAAGGCAAGGTCGGTCTGTTGCCATTTGATCACCAGTCAGAAGTAATTCAAATTCCGGTGCTGGGCGATTTTGAATTGATAGGTTAAGCCATGATTCCGCTGTTTGTCCAAGTTCATTCCGATAAGTTTCCTTGAGCGAATACTGGCCAGCAGGCCAGTTAGAACAGTCGATGATTGTAGCATTATCGAGAACTGTGAATGGAGCACCAATAAATGTCTGAGTACCTATTGCGCCATAGCGAGGGCCCGTTTCATCAGCAAACATTCGATTTACTTCACATGAGGAACCAGTTTCAAGTGTATCGGACCCAAATAATTCCAACCCTAGCATCGGAGTTTGTAATGAAGGAACCATGTCAAACGTTGGTAATTCAATGCCAGTAATTCGAACACCGTTCATATCAAAGAAAACCAATTCCAGTTCATGCTTACCGCTTGCCCATGCATCATAAGTCAGACTTGCATTTGTTTGCCCTGAAATTTCCATAGTCGTTTTCTCGATAACCTCTCGATCATTATGAGAGGCGATAAGTCGCAACTCAATGAAGGTCGATGGATATGTTGAATTCAAAATAACGACGACACGGACTGCATCAATATCACCATCTTGGTTGAGATCAAGTGTGTCATTCCGTAAGGCAACAAGAGTGATACCTGCGTCAGATAATTCGGATAATTCTCCTTCTGCTGATACTGGCAGCGTCGTCAACGATGCACTGAGTAGAACGAAAAGCATCAACAAACAATTACGCAGATTCTTCACCCCCTGGTGCTGGAGGAAGTGGGATTGCCAAATCTGGCAACGCATTCATATGAGGTTCTGAGGACATCATCAGATCATTTGTCATGAGGAAATCGTCATCAAGTGTTTTCTCTTCTACTCGTATTGTACGAGCAACAAGTGCTGCTGAAGCCCCAAGAATGAATGCAATACCTACGATGAGATAGGTCATCCAAGAAGCAGCTGGGTCTTCACCCATGATGGCAAGGGCAGCATTCCATTCGCCATATTCATTTGACCACCCATCGTCATTCGAATCTTCACAGCCTTGAACATCTCGAGTCGAGGTCCCAAAGATTTCTGGACAATCATCTCGCATAGCACCAAGAGGTACGTCTCCAAATCCATCTGCGTCAGTATCACGCCACTGAAGTGCTTCGGTTGGGAATGAATCTGCAGGCCCGTATGGGTGAGCCTCCCAGCCATCTGTTGGGTCTGACCAGCCATCGCCATCAGTATCTCTGCATCCAAGTCGATCCAGAATTGATGTTCCTCGTATTGTTGGGCAAGCGTCTGCTTCGTTTCCGTCTTCTTGGTCACCGAATCCATCACCATCGGTATCTCTCCATTGTGTCGGTTCGTGAATGAAGGCATCACCTAGGTTTGACCAGCCATCTCCATCGGTGTCTGGACAGCCCCAGCGGTCTCCACCTGAACTGGGTCCTACTGAGGTTCCTGGATGAGCAGGGCAAACGTCTGCAGTTGTACCAGAAGGATTGTCACCACGGCCATCACCGTCTGAATCATGCCATTGAGTGGAATCTTCAGGCCATGCATCGGCCATTCCTCCAGGACTGGCTAGCCAGTAAGAGGTTGGATTAGACCAGCCATCACCATCTGAATCAGGGCATCCCCATCGATCGAACGTGGACTGTCCTAAGGTGGTTCTACAGCCATCTCCGCGGAATGCTAAACGCCAAGCTTGGCCGTCAAACCATTCCAAATTGTCTCCAAATCCATCACCATCTGTATCGTACCATTGTGAAGGATCACTAGGGAATGCATCTGCGAATCCCTCTGGGTGTGGTATCCAATCTTCTGTTGGATCGGAGTAACCATCCGAATCCACATCTCGACATCCCAGACGATCAAATCTTGAAATCCAGCCACTTTCAACTTCTTCCGCATCTGAATTCATGCAAACATCGCCTTCAAATCCACTTAGATTATCACCGTAGCCATCACCATCTGTGTCGATATACTGGCTTGGAACCATAGGGAAATCATCGACTTGTGTTGCCCCGTAAGTTTGATTGTCCCCCCAGCCATCAAAATCAGAATCTCTGAATTGTGTTGGATTGTCAGGGAAGTCATCGATGAGATTTGCCCCGATTGTTTGATTGTCGCCGTAGCCGTCAAAGTCACGATCACGCCATTGAGTTGGTTCCGTAGGGAACGCATCTGCCCCTTCGCTTGTCGTCCAATTTTCGCTTGCATCAGACCAGGCATCACCATCTGTATCTGGACAGCCATATCGGTCAGCGAAGGAAAGCCCAACAATGAACGGACAGGCATCGGGTTGTTCTGCAGAAAGCAACCATTCTCCAATACCCCATGCAATATGTGTTTCGTTCCACATAGGATCGTCCCAATTGTCGCCGAAGCCATCGCCATCGGTATCTCTCCATTGAGAGGATTCATACGGGAATGAATCTGCTAATCCATCTGGGTGGGCATACCAAGGCTCAAGTCCATCGAGACCACCAGGGTCAGCATCTGAATAGCCATCCGCATCTGAATCAATGCATCCGTACCGGTCGTCAGTCGAATAGCCACGATTGTCTGGACAATGGTCTGGCTGATTGCCAAGAATATTGTCACCATAACCATCAAAATCACGATCTCTCCATTGAGTTCCATCGTTTTCAAAAGCATCAGCTCCGTTTTGAACATCCCATCCAGAATCTGTATCGGACCAGCCATCGCTGTCACTGTCGATGCAACCCTTACGATCGTTTGTTGAGGAACCAACAATCAGGTCACAGTCATCCTCAGCATCGACAAATCCGTCTTCATCAGTATCTCGAGCGGTCTTATCAATGGAAGCGAGAAGAGTGTAGTCAAGTCCATCATTACACCAAGAGTCCTTTGCTTTAATTTTTACAAACACATTTCCGGCTTGTGGCATTGTTTTCGAGAGTGTTCCCGATGGGTTGTTGTCGTCTTTAGCCATGCTTGCGACTTGAGAACCTGTTTCATCGTGCATCGAATAATCGGCTTCCCATCCATCGCCAATGCACCACCATGCAGCATTATTCATCGAACCTGAAAAAGCAATACTGACGATATCACCTTGATAGGCGTAAATTCGCCACCAATCGGTCCCATCATTCGAGGAACAGCCGTCTGGATCGCAAACGTAACCATTGGAAGAAACACCATCGGTAAGAAGATTTGAGGATTGTTGCGAATCATCGGCATTCACTGCAGGGAGCAGCGAAATAAGCAGCAGGGCGAAGAGGCCGACACCTATGCAACGCCCGAGCATGTTACGCCAAGTTCGAATCCGGTTATGAATAAAGCGACGACTAGTTAAATCGGCCTAATGTATCTCTAAGTGCTGATTCAAGGTCTGAATGTTCAAAATCATATCCAGATTCTATCAAGCGTTTTGGATGGACTTTTTGCCCATCTAGAATCAAACCTTTACCCATTTTTCCAAAGAGGAGCTTCATCATGAATCCAGGGATTGGAGCGAATGCAGGTCTTCGCAAGACCCTCCCCAGTGTTTTCGCATAGACTTTTTGCGTCACTGGATTCGGTGCAGTTAAATTGTACACGCCTTCAGAATCGTCTTGATTCATCAGATGATGAATCGAATAGATTTGATCGTCGAAAGAAATCCAGGATTGCCATTGACGGCCGCCTCCGACAGGGCCCATTCCGCCCATTTTGGCGGGAAGGAGTAATTTCTGTAGCATGCCGCCAGCGGCTGTGGTTACGAGGCCTGTTCGCAAAATGACTGTTCGAATACCAGCAGAGCGTGCAGGTTCCGTGGATTGCTCCCATTGTTGACATGTTTCAGCAAGGAATCCTGAGCCGATGGAACTGGTCTCATCTAATTCTTCATCGCCTCTGTTATCGTAGAAGCCTATGGCAGATGCACTCATGAAAAGAGAAGGGGGTGATGCAAGATGCGCAATCTGTTCTGCCAGATTCTTTGTCGGAATTGTTCGACTGTTGATGATGAGTTGTTTTCGCTTCTTGCTCCATCGCTTGTCGCCTATTCCAGCACCGGCCAAATGGATTATGACATCGAAGTTCTCCAACGAACCTTCCAAAACTTCACCTGTTTGATCATCCCATCGAACAATTTTATTCTTGTCAGAATCAGGATGTAGTGCAGATGTCTTTCGCAACAAGCGGTGTACATCATGACCATCGGTCTCCAAAAAGGCTGAGAGTTGAGTTCCAATTAGGCCAGTGGAGCCACTGATGAGGATACGTTTTCGAGGTGCATCTTTGAACTTGGCTTGACGATTCATATCAGCGTTTATTCTTCGTGTTCGATGCTTGAACATCTGCTTGAGACGTGGCATGACCATTATTGGAGCACCAATCCTGCTAAAAAAGTGAAATGGTAATTTCCAATCAACATGATCATGAATTGTCATTTCGTCATCACTTACTGCAAGAAATTTGTGAGCATGATCCCAACGTCCAAATGGTCCCTTGACCATATTATCGCAGAATTGCTCACCTTCGATGTAGCTGTGATGCTCTGCAACCCAGCGCTGTGGAATTGGCCCGATTGAAATTTTGAATGAGGTCTTTGCACCGTTATGGATTCCACCGACTTCGATTGGCCGTATACCCTCCCAACCAGGCATGATTCGTCGTATTGCCCCTGGACGAGCGTGCCATGCCCAGACTTCTTCTCTCGAAAATGGAAAATTGGCTGTGTGTTCATAAATTGGCAATTGTATCACCTGTGTTATGAATCAGCGTACTTTTGTATATAATCTGCAGTTTTGAACTTACGTTGTGTGGATGCTGAAGTCATATAGCGTATCTTTCCAAAGACTGCTCTTTCGAACCATCCACGGTCGAATCGTCCGAAAATCCAGAAGATACCTGTGTATGAGTTAGGATCTCGCCCGTCGAGTGCCCATCTATCGTTAAGTCGGATTAACCATTCACATGCTGTCTTAGGATCAGATGACCATTCAAGCACTTTCTTGCCCCACAACATCCTCAGATAATTATGGATAATTCCATCAGTTCGGAGTTGCATTTGTGCTGCATTCCATAATGGATCGTGCGTTTGGCCGTTCTCGAGTTCTTCGAAGGTGTACAGATATGGGCGTTCATCTTGAGAGTGCTCGTTTAATGTCAGTTTAGCCCATTCAGGGAGGGTTTCAAACTTAGCGTGATTTGGAGTTTGATGACAATAGATGAAACCTAACTCTCTCCAGGTAATAATTTGGTCAAGGTAGGCTTCTGCCCCTTCGTTAGCCCCCCACCAGCCTTCTCTGCGACCATTGTGAGGTGGTGTTATTTTCATAGGATTCCATTTTTGGTGTTTCAAGACTGCATCGACAATCTCGAATGAGGAGATGTGTCCAAAATGCAACCATGGAGATAATCCGCTGCTTCCGTGACGTTCGGGGTGATTTCGGTCTAAGTGATAGTAATCGATTCTTTGTTCGATGAATTTACTGAGTTCTACTCTTGCCTTCACAGAACCACCAGTTGTTGAATCAATCGGAAAGACTTCGTGATCGATGTCGAGATAGGAAAGTGCGTCTCTTCCTTCACGAGAGGCTTCAGCAACTCTCCAAATGAATTCATATGGCGTGATAGGGACGTCTGCTCTTGCAAATGCTTCATCCGCAATTGATTTTCCGTCTGGTAAATCGTTCAATGCTTTCAGCGGTTCGGCCATTGGAGGTTTGGCTAAGAAACCGAGTATGTTCTTGTGAAGGTATCGGCGGAAGGAATAGGCTGTAGTGAAGGAGCGTTCCGGCATTCGTAGTGGAAGAATACCATTACTATCGACTGCGATAACACAACATTCACCAATTTCCATTGCTCTGTTAGCCACTTCTCTCGGCATGTATGTTGGGTAATCATCGATAACCATGGCCACTGCTCCTTTGGTAAACGAGCGCAAGAGACCTGACGCTTGCCCTTTTTTTGTCTCCACATAGGGGATGTATGTGAGTGGAGCTGTTTCGAACAACTTTCTGTTATCGATCATTCCTTGTAGAACAAAGGTGTGAATTCGATCATTCGCCCATTGATGCCCAAGGGCGAGTGATTCCACCACAATCAGAGGTACATTTGCCTCATTCGCAAGATCAATGGCGTGGTCCAAACCGTGGTTCCATCGAGAGCGGCG
>JABGWN010000148.1 GCA_018645535.1 Methanobacteriota archaeon | reverse complement strand
CCATGCAGTTCCTATGTTGATGACCTCGTTTGGAACATTGATTCGCTCACTTGGTTCTGAAACACCATTCGAGTTCGAATCATGGATGCCTTTCATCCATACCCATGTTTGAATTGCATCTTCGCCAAATCCAGCGAGATCTAATACGTTCATTTCGACGCTACGATTGTTTTCAATGTTAAGATATGAATCGGAAATCGGTGATGTTGTTGCAAGAATTGGAGCAAAGGAATCCAAGGTGAATGTGGATATTTGTGAATCCGTTTGCAGGGTGATAGCATCGATTGTTTGCGCATCTATTGTTATGTAAGCAGTTCCTGATATGTTGGAAGGAAGCGTAGTTAAGAATTCCGTTTGTTGATTACTATTGAGATTAACATACGCTGTTGAAGTATTGTACCAAGCGATTGGTTGGTTCACATCCCCAGGTGTTTCTCCAGCGATGTCGACATTGACTCGTACCTTGATGTTGTTCGACAATGGCCGAAGTCCACTGGTCGCATATCCATGGTCGACTGATACGGTAAGTGTCGACCCTCCAATAATGACTTCATTCGCCTCAATCGATTCGTCGCCTTGGGTTGAGAAATTCGATGTCACTTCATTGATGAATACGGAAACAGTACGGTCTATGTCTACAGGTGTGGGATGTGTATATGTTGACGTTGCGACCCCTTCAGTCGAAGTGCGAATGAGGATCTTGTCTGAATCCATGTCGTTGAAGGACATCGCCCAATTGACTGTTTGGACGCCATTGATCGGTGCAGGCATAGTGATTGTATTCGTCTTTAGCAATCCGTCTGTGTCGCTAACATCTGTAATCGATCCATCCGATGATACTCGAATAGTTGTCCATTCAGCATTTGGATAGAAGAAACCTTCTGACGTGGCCTTAATCATTGCAAATTCAAACACTGCAAGTGATGTGAGTTGGTCTTCCATCGCTGCATGATGCGTTGAAAATGTGATGTGTGGCGCATTTGGTTGGATTGCAGCGGGGTTATTCAAGGCAAATGCTGCTTCTTCAGCTCCCCATTTTATTGAGTCCAAATCTGGGATGATCCAATCCTGAACTTCTTCTGTGAACATCTGTATCCTGTATTCCATGAGTCCATTGTCGCTTGCTGCGATGGCTGAAAGCGAATGGTTTCCTATTCCGAGCAGGGCTAGATTTGCTGGATTCGTTGTATCAACTGGGTTCCACGTTTCACTGGCTAGTCCTGATTCCGAGTTGGATATTCTATACTGTAGACCTAATGTCGTCCCAGTTGGTTCTGTTCCTGCCAGGCTCATCCACATGAGGGAGCCAGAACCATGTTCAGTGCTTGAGAGGACATTTACAGGAGATGAAATCCAACCTGTATGATTGTTGATTCTTGGTGCGATTTCACTCTCGTCCAAGTAGACTATTCCCCACGTAGAAAAATACGGATTATTTGAGACGTCACCACCTGCAAAGACAGTTAATCCATCCACATCAATCGCTGCTAAGTCGAACACGCCTATTGAGAGATCATCATGACGTCTCCACTGATTGGATTCTGGAAGATATCCCCATGTTTCTTTTGACTTTGCGTTCTTATCATGGCCTCCGATTAGCACAATTTCATCATTATGGACTGATGATGCCATTCCAAACATATGGAAGGACATATTCGGAAGATTTGCCCATGTGTCAGTTGCTGGATCATAGACTTCAGATGTATTGAGGACTGGTTGTCCTGCCCATGAATAGGCTCCTTCTAAACCACCGAATGCGTACAACTTTCCGTGGTATTCAACCAATGGGAAAGCAAATCGCTTGTAAGACATATTCGCCAGTTCAGTCCATGTTCCGGTAAGGGTATCGTACTCCAGTAATCGATCTGTAACATCATTTGCAGATGCGTTTTGTACGCCACCAGCGATGTAGATTTTTGTTCCGATTGCAGCCATTCCAAAATTACCCACTTCTTTCGTTGCTGGCATTGCAGGCGGTGTTGCGGTCCATGACTCAGTTAAGATGTCATAGACTTGCATTTGTCCAGTGGATTTTTGTGCAGGATTTGAACTTGGATACCAATCACCAATCGAGTATACCTTGTCATTAACTTGCACACATTCATGGTATTGTTGACTGTTTGGCATACTTGATGAAGAGAGACTCCATGTCTCTGTTGAAATATTGAAGATTTCAATCAAATTCGTAGCGGCCTCATCGTTTTGTTGCTGAGGGTCTGGGTCCGTTTTTCCTCCCATAAGGTAGACGAGATCATTTGTTGTATCATGAGCCATGCAACCATGTGCTCTGGTAATCAAAAGGCCCCCTCCTGTCGTTGGTGACCAAGTTATCTCAGGTCGTACAAGTTCTAGTTCTGAGATAGTTGCGTTTCTTGCTACTTTGTTGAGGAGAAATCCAGGATCAGTAAACGTTGTCTCCTCGCCACTAGCATGCTCAACTTCAGAGTGCTGTGTTCCGAACAGAGATGGGTTTGGTTGGATTGTTCCAAGAAGGATGAAACCCGTTATGACGAAATGAAGCACAATCTTGCCTTTCCTCATAGTACCTCTGTGTTTCATCACATTCTTGAGCATTGCCAGTGTTTGGACAGACCTGTGTATTGTGAAAGTTCATATCTCCTGAGCAAGTGCAACTCTCGATTGGTGTATGGCAAAAGACTACGTTGCACGCGACCCTCGTACAGGGCTTCCCATTGCTACAGGGCGTCAGCAACGTAAGAAAGGCACCAAAAAACAGGTCACTGGTCCATGGCAGGAATGTTCGAGAAAAGATATTCTTGCTCTTGCAAATGGAGAAATCCCCCAACTTGAGATCGATTGGGGTGGTCGCCGGTACACACTGCCTCGCGAGGATGGCATCCGCGGTCTTGGTAGATTGAAGGGCGTTTGGGCTGATAGAGCCCACGCCTGCCTACTCAATGCCTTGGAATCAGATGAACCGAGCATTCGAATTGCAGCGCTAGAAGTACTCCCAGTCGTTGGTGAGCAACGTTCCGATGAACTGTTTGATTGGCTTTCAGTTCTCCTTGATGATGATGACGAAACAGTTCGCAAAGCAGCGAGTCAATGTCTCGAAGATTCAGCACCGACATTCCCGTCTGGTATTGATAGTTCCTTGGCGCAGGAACTTCGCTCACCTCTTCAGGTTCGAAGCGAACCTGCATGGAGAGGTCTGAAAGGACTCACTGAAACTTGGCCTGAAGTTGCATGCGATCATATCGACGAGTTGCTTCTTGTCGATGATGTAATGCTTCGAAGAAAAGCCTCCAAGTTATTGCGAAATATTGTACAGAGAGCTGGAGCCATGGGTTGGGATTTGATCTCTTGGGCACTTAATGATGCAGATCCTGATGTCCGTCGAAATGCTTCAGCCACTCTGGCCTCATTGTCGAAAAAAGAACCTCGTATTGCCATAATGCTCACCGAACGTGCAATTCTCGATGCTGATGCGAAAGTTCGTAACAATGCGTTGAAAGCCATTCGTTCGATGGATACTGATGATTCACGTGCTCGAACACTGATCATGAATGGTACTCGACACAAGAATATCGAAGTTCGCCGGTCCTGTATTGAGATGCTTCCAATGCTCTTGGTGGAGGATAAGTTGCGACTTATTGCTACTGAGTTGCTTCAAACTGAAACTGATAGCGAACTCAAGAAGATGCTCAACGAATACACCTTTGATGCATCGATTGAAGGTACTGAGGCTCAGAAGAATACCTTCCTTGCTCCCGCCTTACCAGTTCCTGCCTTGGAGCGTGAAGTGGCCCAAGCCCAAGGACAAGCTGTTGGCTTGGAACCTGCCCCCTTAGGTATGCCCTCTCAACTCGAATCAAAGGATGATTTGTCTCAAGACCCATAACGACATGGTTATGAGGGGGTGTTGAGTCGGTTGGCCATCGAGGTCATCACATGATGGACGACAAAGAATTACAATTCGACAGACTTTGGGAAGGAATCACGCCAAAAGGAGTGAACCGTACTAAGGCTCTTAAATTTCGACAATACATCCTAGAGCACGTTCGACAAATGAGTCGACCACTCAACCGTGACAACGCTAAGAAGTACTGGTTGGGTATCCTTCAGGCAGAAAAGAAAGAGCGCGAGAACTATTGAAGTGTAATGGAGGCCACCTCCGTTTCGGTGGCCTGAACCGAATGAAACGGAAGGAGCAACATGTTTACCAAAACGAGATTCGATTCACTCGAACTACCTGAGCATCTCATGAATGCAATTACTGCAATGGGATGGGAATGCCTTACTGAAGTTCAGAGAGATACCATTCCATTGGCCAGAAGTGGCAGAGATGTCATTGGTCAAGCCCGAACCGGCTCAGGAAAGACTGCAGCATTTGGTTTGCCGATCATCGAATCATGTGAGGCAAGCGGTACACTCCAATCACTCCTCTTGGCGCCAACCCGTGAACTTGCACAACAAGTCGCGGAAGAAATGACGCAACTTCAAGGCAATTCTGGTTTGAAGATTATGACGGTATATGGTGGTACTGACCTCGAAAAGCAAGCACGTGGACTTGACGATGGTGTTGACATCATCGTTGGAACTCCTGGTCGTGTTATGGACATGAGTCAACGAGGTCACATTGATCTTTCAATGGTTCAGATGTTTTGTCTCGATGAAGCAGATCGTATGCTCGATATGGGATTCCTCCCTGACATCATGTGGATTCTTGAACGAACAACCTCTCGAAAGCAAACGTTGCTTTTCTCAGCAACCTTCCCACAAGAGATTCTCGATGCTGCAAACGAATTCATGAACACTCCTGAATTTGTAATGACAAATCAGGAAGAATTAGATGTACCTCCAATCGATTTGTTCAACATCTCTATTGGTCGTACCAACAAACTATGGGCGCTTGGTCGTCTTTTGGTTCGTATGGGTGATGATGACCAGAGCATCGTCTTCTGCAACACAAAGCGTATGGTTGACTTAGCCGTACAACGCTTGAAGAAGCATCGATTCGATGTTGCAAGTCTTCACGGTGATCTAAATCAAAATCAAAGAGAGCGTATCATCGATTCTTTCCGTAAAGGTGAGATAAAGACCGTTATCGCTACAGACGTAGCAGCACGTGGTATTGACATCGATGGAATTACCCTTGTTGTCAATTATGACGTGCCTTCAGACATTGATTCATTCATTCATCGTATTGGACGAACGGGTCGAATTGGCCGTCACGGAGAAGCATGGAGTCTAGTCTCAAAGGATGATGCTCCTCAGATGAACAAAATCATTGCAACCTACAATTTGCATATCCTCGATTCAGAAGCACCAGAACTTCCAGATGGTGTCGATAGAGATCCAGTCAAGAAGCAAGATGATTACGGCGAAACGGCAGATGTATACGGTTTTGTTTCGATTAAGATTCATTCAACTCGTGAAGAACTCGGTTCACCTCGAACCATAGCAACATGGTTTGAACAACATATTCGTTGTGATTCCCTAGCTATCGGTGATGTTAGTTACGGGGATGATTCCACTGTTGTTTCCATTCACAGCAGCAAACTTGGATTGGCTATGAAAGCGCTTAACGTTCATCCTATGGGTGATGCAATCGTTCAAGCATCCGTTCTCTGATTATTCTTCTTCTGAAGAATTTGAACGACTTCTCCATGAGCCTTTTGGCTTTTCTTTCGATTTACTTTCAACTACTTGAGTAGGTTCTTCCACAGTTTTTGTTGGGCGCTCTGGCCATTCTCCGGAGTCATCTTTACGTTCAATTTCATAGATTCCAGCCGTTCCAAGGACTAATCCGAGAACAGCGAATGACCAGGCTCCCTGTATGGAATTATCCCAGTCTGTTTGAGCGATTCTACAATCGACAGAAGTTAAATCACTAAATTCGCAATAGTCAATCACTTCTTTCGCATTCGTTGCATCAGTGTCTGCATTGATCCACATCCATGAAATAATGAAGAACGTAACCATTGTGATGAGCAAACCATAGTGAAGTCTCGACCATCGTCTCCTGAAAATGATTCTCCATTGTTCCTTCTTTTCTTGTGACGCTTTGAGTGTGCGTGAACTTGCACCAATGTATCTAAACCACACAAGCCACATGAGCAAGAGAACAATCAGGAAGCCCCATTTGTACACGAAATTGTGGTACTCCCACATATTGTTCAAGCAATCTGCTTGATTTGGATTATCGAGGCAACCGTCAACAGCGATTGGGTAGAAGGCAACGAGACGTACAATATTGAGCACATATACAAGAGCACACATGACGCCTACTGCCTTGAATCGTTGTCGTTGTGAAACGCCGTCTGTCATCAATACGAGCGTTGAAACGAAGATCATCTCATGAATTCCTGCGCATTCATCAGAGACGTAAAGACCGACTGAATCAAATTGTCCTGGAAACGATTCATGATAGAAATCTATTCGAGTCATCCAACCGCTGTGTTCGGATAGTACGGAAGCTGATTCTCCGAACATTAGTTGAGTCACTTCGTTCCAAATGTAGGCTTCTGTGACCTGAATAAACGCAAGTGTATCCGATGGTTGAGTGATGAACCAATAGAGTGCTTCGACTGCAAGTAATGCCAACGGAATCTTCCCATACTGAAGACCAAGTTGGCCAACTTCGGACCAACTCATGTCATCGTTATGTTTGGTCGAGGCGGAAGCAGCCATCGGTTAGTGCTTGGGGCTGCTCCACTTGAACATGTTGTGTATTGGGAAAATTCTCCTTCGGATGTGTTGAAAAGGTGAATTGATTGGCTTGTGTATGGATGAACCCAAAAAGCAGGCTACACATCGTCTTGATGTTCTTGGTTTCTTTTGTCCAGTCCCTGTTGCAGAAGCGAAGCAAGCACTCTCTTCGATGGCTAAAGGGTCTGTTCTTGAGGTCCTTGCAAGCGACCCTGAGACACTCCATGATCTCCCTATGATGATTGAACGATCACCGCATGAGATTCTCGATGTCCAACAATACCAAGGTGAATTCACGTTTTTAATCGAGGTAATGAAAAATGACAACTGAAGTTCCAAGTTCTGCTAAATTGCCAACGAAGTTTGGTTTGTTTTCTATCCATGTCCATCATGAAGAGGAAACAGGTCTTGACCATGTGGCTTTGATGATGGGATCGATGAAAGGCCCAGACCCTGTTCTTCTTCGAGTTCATTCCGAATGCTTGACTGGTGACGCCTTCACATCATTACGATGTGATTGTGGCCCTCAATTGGATGCAGCTCTATCTGCAATAGCAACAAATGGATACGGCTGTTTGCTCTATCTGCGTCAAGAAGGGCGAGGAATAGGTCTTCACGCTAAGATTCAAGCTTACCATCTTCAAGACAGAGGTGCAGATACACTCGACGCTAATTTGATGCTTGGACATCCTGCAGATGGAAGAGATTACGGAATAGCTGCTACAATGCTTTCAGATCTTGGCATTAATTCGGTTGCACTGCTCACGAACAATCCAGACAAAGTCAAACAACTTGAGCAACATGGAATTGATGTTGTCGAGAAAGTACCGCTTATTGCCGGTGTTGGT